>JAUWSZ010000092.1 GCA_030609865.1 bacterium
CTGCTCGCAGGAACCGGGAGCGAGCAAGGATGTGGCGATCCGAATCGTTCCTTTCCCGGCCATGGCGTCCCGGGCATTCAGGACGAGGTTGAGCAACAGCTGGTCCAGTTGATGGGGGTCCCCCTCGACCTGGCCCGCGAGAGGATCGAGATCCAACCGTATTTCCTCGGCCGACTCGAGTGAGGTGGCCAGGAAGCTCGAGGCTTCCCTTATCCAGGCGTTCACGTCGATGGGCCTTTTCTCCATCCTAGGTTTGCGGCTCATGTTGAGCAGTTGTCGGGTGAGACGGGATGCCTTTTCCGCCATGGAGAAAATGATCTGTGCCGGGCGCTCGACGGAGGGCATCTCACGGGCACGACGGGTCAACAGCTCGGTCTGGGGCATCATCGCTGCGAGGATGTTGTTGAATTCATGCGCGATTCCGCTGACCAGCGTGCCGAGGGACTCCATTTTCTGGTGCTGGAGGAAGTGCTGTTCCATCTCCTTCCACTCCGTGATGTCCAATACACAACCCTGTACGGCCTCGGTTCCCTGCAGCGGGATCGGCCCTGCGCAGTGGAGGGCGGTCCGATCTCTTCCGCCTCGGGCTCTCAGCCGGACCTCCTCTGCCGTCCGCGGAAGATCCTCCCGATGCGACTCGAGATCCGCGGAATCATCGTGTGGGATGGGCACGAGAAAGTCTGCCATCTGCTTGCCCGCGAGTTCCTCCGGCGTGCGGCCCAGCATCTCGCAGAGCCGATCATTCACGAGCAGGATCTTTCCCCCCAGCTGTGTGTAGATCCCGACCAGGGACTGCTGAAACAGGTTGCGGTACTTGGCCTCCGACTCACGAAGGGCATGGGTCCGCTCTTGCACGGTTTTCTCGAGCTCTTCGTTGAGCTGTTCGAGTTGCCGGGCAACCTGCCGCTTTTCCAGCCGCTCTCTGCGCAAATCCATCCCGTTCCTCAGAACCTTCCTGAGTTCTCGAGGGCTGAACTCTCCCTTCTTGAGGTAGAAATAGATGTGCGCGTCTGTCGCCTCCACGGGCGACCAGTCCTTCTCGAATCCCGTGATCACGATGAGAAGGGTTTCCTCGTCCGTCCTCTCCCGGATCGTACGGACCAGCTCCTTCCCGGAAAGGCCGGGAATCCGAAGATCACAGAGGATCGCGTCGTAGGTTTGATGGTCCAACCGGGCCAATACCTGGTCCCCGTCCTCAGCAACATCCGCCAGGTAGTCGTGTTCGACGGTATGTGTTAGGAATTCCAGATAGTGGGAATCGTCCTCCACGATCAAAATGCGTGGCTTTTCCTTCATCGTGCTCCTCGGTCAGACGGGTGTTTCCGGTAGGCCCGGCAACCCGTCCGGGTACGAAGGTAGGGTGAGACGAAAGGAGGTGCCTTTTCCGAGCGTTGAGGTCACTTCCAGGTTCCCGCCGTGTTCCTTGACCATCTTGCGGGTCAGGCTGAGCCCAAGTCCTGTTCCTTCCACACGGTCGGAGGTCGTGAAGAAAGGGTCAAAGATCTTGGGGATGTGGTCCGCGGGGATCCCGTAACCCGTGTCGGTCACGACCACCTCAATGAACGGAATGTTGCCCGGCTGCCGGACCGCCGAGCGGCTTTCGATCTTCAGGATGCCCCCCTCGGGCATGGCCTTGTAGGCATTCGAGTAGAGGTTCAGGAAGACCTGCATCAAGTCCGCCTTCCTGCCGAAGATGTCTTGCGCGTCCAACGCCTTCTCGACCCGGATTCCCCGCTCCTTGAACAGTTCGGCCAGCAGGACTTCGGTCCCTTCCAGGAGGCCCTGAAGATGGAGCTTCTCGGGCGGTCGGTCGGGCCTTCGGGCGAACTGGAGGAGGTCGTCGATGATCGAAAAGGATTTGTCCAGGCTCTTGAGGACGATCTGAATCTGCTCCTTGACCGTTCGGGTGGGCCTCGCGGTCTCCGTGTCGGTTGCATAGCAGGCAATGCGGCCCGCGTCGATTTCTTCGAGCAGGAGTTCCAGGATGCCTTTGACCGCCCCCAAGGGGCTTCGCAGGTTGTGGGCCGTGCCGGCAGCCAGTTCGCCTACCGAGGCCATGCGCGCGGCTTCCAGCAGCTGCCTCTGGAGAATGCGTTCCTCGGTCACGTCCTGCAGGATGCAAAGCAGGGCCTTCTCTCCGTTGGACTCTTTTCCAACGGGGACAAGGCCCCATTGATAGGTCCTCTCGCAGTCTTCGGCCGTTTCCGACAGCGTCGTCTCCCCCCTGGAAAACCGCTCCCCCTGAAGAACCGCCTCTCTGGCCTTGGACAACATACCATCCGGGAAGGCCTCGGTGAAGGGTTTTTTGCTCTCCAGGAGACGGGGGGGCAGCATCGTTCTTGCGGCAGGATTCTGGCACCGAATCATGCCTTGCTCGTTCAGAAGGAGGAGTCCGAGCGGGATGCTGTCGAGGATGTTCTCCTTCTGCACCTTCTCCTGCTCGACCTTTTTCCTCTCTTCGTCGAGTTGCCCGATCGAGCGTTCCAGATTTTGTGCGAGCCTATGGATCTCCTGGTGGGACTGAATCCGCTCGATGGCTTCCGAGGCCAGTTTGGCACAAGAGGCCAGGAGCAGCCCCATCCTCTCCACCGGCAGCGTGTCCTCTGCGTCTGCCTGGACTCTCAGATGGCCGAGGGGGCCTCGTTTTCCGATGAGATCGACGAAAAGCCAGGACGCTCCCGGCTCCTTTACCTCGTAGGGCTCGGCCTGACGCGACTGCTCGAGGAGAATGGTCTGGCAATGTCCTGTGTCGGTGTCTTTCCTGGCCCGGGAGAGCAATTCCCATCGTCGATCCAGGAAAAGGGTCGAGACAGCCTCCTGGAAAGGGAGGGAGGTGACGAGGGTCGTCGTGAGGTGCCGAAGGGCTTCTCGGAGCGAATTGCAGCCCTGCAGATGCAGACCGAGGGAGTTGATGCCTGTGAGTTCTCTTTCGCGCTCCATGAGGCTTCTCTGGCGGGCTTCCTGGTCCTGCCGCATCCCGCCCAGTGCGATGTTTGCCTCGGTCAGCACGGGAAAAAACGTGGCCAGAGGGACGGGGCTCCAATCCACCCTGTCGAGAAGCCTTCGCAGGGTGCGGTCTGCTTCCTTTTGGGCACGTTCCATCTCCTCGGGTGACAGGGAAAGCCCTTTCAGGATTCTGGTCGGGATTGCGTTCGGGGCAGGGGCTTCCGCCTGGCTCGTTCGATGCCCATGAGAGAGCTGATTCGCCAGATCGACGACGCGGCAAAGCGTTTGAAGATAGGATCCGTCGAGGAAACCCTGTGAGGGATTGTGATGATGTTGAATGACGCTGCTGTAGAGCACCGGGATCTTCCAGTGTTCCAGGAGCCACCGGCCCACATCTGCGTGGTCACAACCGATCAGATCCCTCTCGACCCGGTACAGGGGGATTCTTTCCTCGCTGGCTCGAGACACGACTCGTCCGTATTCGTCCTTCATACGGCTCGACAGGAACACCTTGCCCACGTCGTGGAGCAGGCCGGAGACAAAGGCCTCTTCCGGGTCCACGGGAGGGGTCGTCCGGCTGGCCAGTTCCCTCGCCAGGACGGCCGTTTCGATACTGTGTATCCACAGCCCGCCCAGGTCCATCCCATGGTCGACCTGTTGATCCGAAAAGAGCTCGAGGGTCGGACAGCTGAGGGCGATTCCGCGGACGACCGCATGTCCAAGCTTCGCAAGGGCGGTCTTCAAGGAGGTGATGCTGCAGGCCCGATCCTGATACGGTGCGTTGGCCACCTTCAGGACCATGGCGGTCAGGGGAGGGTCGAGTTCGATCACCTCGGCCAGGTCCTCGATCGAGGCGTCGGGGCTCAATGCTCGCTGGATCGCTTCCGAGGCGATCGCAGGCAGGGTGGGGAGTGAGTCGAGTGCCTCAAGGCAGTGCCGGAGATACACCTCGTCGGTCGTGTCTGGATTCATGGGGGACCAAACCTTCTCGATCGGGAGGCTGTCGACAGCCTCCGAGAGGGCATTCTACTACACCCTCCCTGAAAGCGCAGGTTTCTTATCTTTCAACGTCCTGCAGGTTATGATTACGATTGTATTTCTTTCGGCCGAGAAGTCAACAGAAAACTTAAAGCACATTCTGATATTTTTCTGTAACTATCCTCGATGAAAAGATTTTCGACTTTTCTGGTCAGGACGGATACGGTCCCTCGGGGAAAATGGGGAGGGTAGGGTGGTCTACTCAAGGAGAGGGGCAACCGCGGAATACATGACTTCCGCGACGAACTCCTGCCCTTCTGGGGTCAGATGCAGCCCAAACTCGTCAAGAAACGATTCCCAGCCGGGCTGGGTGACAAAGGCTTGGTGCAGGTCGACCCAGTCGATACCGTTCGCGATGGCATAGTTGCGCAGGACATTGTTCCAATCCTCGATGGTCGGCCAGGTCTGGTCGTGCAACAGGGCCTCGCGCGTCCGGGGGGGCACGGTGAGGAGGATCGGATAGAGCGAATGCGTGCTCGCCTGGTCCATCATCTGCTCCAGGGCCGCGAGCATCTGTCCTACGGGTGTATTCGTCTCGTCGGAGACATCGTTTGCCCCCTCAAGGATGTAGATGTACTCGACTCCGGAATGGGTAGACAGGACGTCACCGAGCCTTAGGGCGCCTTCGGACAGGGTCTCCCCGGCCACCCCTTCATTGATGACAAGGGACGGCCCAACGTTCTCATTCAGCATGGTATCGAGCATGTGGGTGTGGTAGACCCACGGTCCAACCAGCGAGTCTCCGAAGGCGAGGATTCGATAGACAATCGGTTCCGTGTCCACACGAAAGGGCTTGATGTTGCTGACCAGGAACAGGCCCAACCGGACCGAAACCCGCACTTCCCCCTCGAGGCCGGGAGGTATTTCGACAAGGATCTCCTTGGGGTTCCGGCTGAGGATCGATTGGGGCCAGGTATTCGCGAACTGCACTTTCAGCTGGCTCGGCAGGGGCTCGGCCCCGTCCGGGTTTCGCAGAACGAGACGATCGCCCACGTTTGCATGGTGGGGTACGAGGTGATCTATGTAAAAGATGCATCCGCTCAGGGTTGCCGGCAGGGTGAGAAGGGCAATCCAAGCAAGAGTCCGGGCTGCTATCCGCGTATGTGCTCGCCATACCATTTGCCGCTCCTCCCACTTCTGGCGGTGTTCCGTCAGTGCAATCAAACAAAATTATAAGCTCATAAGGTTAGAGAAAAAGAACAGCAAAATCAAGCGTTCCTTTTCTGTGGTCACGCCTTCTTCCCGAGGCATCCGTTCCCCGGGGCGGCCCCGATCGTATGGTCAGTGGTTAGATGCTCATCGGAGGTTTTTCGTTCACCCATCCGCCTTCGCAGGGGACCACGGCCTTGGCCGTGGATGAATACGCATCCTTCGAAGCTCGCTTTTGTGAGCTTCGGCGTGATGTCGCCCCGGGCGTTTTGATGGGACCACGGGTTTACCCGTGGGGCTCCATGAGAGCGGATTTCTGCCGCCACCCCGCTTCGACATGTCTTGCTTCGTTGACACGTCCGAAGAATTCTGGTTTTCTTACGAAACCAGCCAGCTGTGCGCCTGTGTTACGACTCCGTCAACCTTGTGTGCCCATCAGCAGGGGATCCGAAAGCCTGATCAGTGGGGTGCTCCCATGGGGAGACAAATGCAGCAGGGACCATCCGAAGACCAGGATCCGTTGACAGGACTTCAGGATTACCTGAAGGCCCATCAAAAAGACTCCGTTTTCGACCGAGAGGCCGGGAAGGAGTCTTCCTGGTGTCTCTTTCTCCACGGGAATCAGCGAAAAAGGGGCAAGATCCAAAGCGACCAGACTTACGAGATTGATCTGGTGATGCAGGATGGGGTGGTTGAGAAAATCCACAAGGTGAATGTGAAGATGCTGTGTGAGGCCTCAAAAGAGGAGGAGGTGCTCGGGCGTTTGGGAACGAACGAGGCCTTGAAGGGGGCGCCCGAAGGCCCCCACTTTGGCCCCCGTTACCGTCACCACATCAAGAACAAGTCCCTTTTCCCCCTCATGAACCGGAAGGAGGTGCTCTTCTTCTCGACCCTGGAGGGGGAGGTGCTTCGAGGGGTTGTTACCGGCTTTTCCCGGTTCGAGATCAATCTCAGCATGAAGGGGGGCGTTTCGGTCGTGCTCCTGCGGCACGCCATCTTCGATGTCAGGGACAAGAAGGGGCGATCCTACTCGAAAGAGGCGGTCGAGAAGACCGGGAAGTATTGGTGAGAACCGCAGGGGTCATTCGTCGTAGAGTGAATCGAGAAGGTCCTTGAATCGTTCTTCAATGATCCTTCTGCGGATCTTCATCGTCGGGGTGAGTTCGCCCTTTTCCACGTCGAGGAGACGGGGAAGGAGGGCGAACCGTTTGATCGTCTCGTAGCGGGCGAAATGCCGGTTGACCTCGTCGACGATGGCTTGCACCACATCGAGCAGGGCCGGGTTGTCGAGGATCGCCTCGTACGATGTGTACCCTATGCCTTTCTCCGTGGCCCAGGCCTCGAGGTTTTCCGGGTCGAGTCCCAAAAGGGCTGTCAGGTACTTCCTGCGATCTCCGTGCACGAGGGCCTGATCGATCAGGGGATGGTCCTTGAGCAGGTTCTCGATGTTCGCAGGGGTGACGTTCTTCCCTCCCGCCGTGATGATGATCTCCTTCTTTCTGCCCGTGATCCACAAGAACCCGTCTTGATCGAGACGACCCAGGTCTCCGGTGCGGATCCATCCGTCCTCGGTGAGCGTTTCTGCCGTAAGCTCGGGTTGATTCAGATACCCCTTGAAGACGATGGCCCCCCGGACGAGAATCTCCCCGTCTTCAGCAATCCGCAGTTCGGTCCCGGGCAATGCCTTCCCCACGGAGCCCAGGCGATAGTCATCCTCGAGATTGATCGTGGCGAAACAGCTCACCTCCGTCTGTCCCCATGCTTCGAGGATGAGCATCCCCGCCGCATGGAAGAACTCGATGATCTCGAGCGAGATGGGTGCGGATGAAGAGAGGAAGTATCGTACCCTGCCGCCGAAGATCCCCCTTATTTTGCGAAAGACGAGACGGTCGGCGAGCACCCGCTGCAGCCGGAGGGACACGGGCAGGGGGCGTCCGGCCTGCTCGAGCCGGCTGGCCGCCCTGCCGACCCGCTCGGCCCACAGAAAAACCCTTTTAGCCATGGGTGAGGCCTGGTCCGCCTCGGAGCGAACCCTTGCGTAGGCCTTCTCGAAGATCCGGGGAACGCTGCCGAAGACCGTGGGCCGGATCTCCCGCATGTCGTCCAGGATGCGGTTGAAATCCTCGACGAAGGCGGCGGGCACGCCTCGATAGATCCTGCTGTAGTGTCCCGGGACCCTTTCTCCCACATGGGCCAGGGGGAGGAAGAACATCATCACATCTCGATGATCCGTCGCCCCCATGGAATCCAGCATCTCCAGCTGGGCCATGACGTTCCGGTGGGTGAGCATGGCGCCCTTGGGGGGCCCCGTCGTGCCGGATGTGTAGATCAGTACGGCTACGTCC
>JAUWSZ010000387.1 GCA_030609865.1 bacterium
CCGCTTCGATCCCCCCGGCATTCGCGAGTGGGCTCAACGTTTTGACCGACCCGTCTTCGAGAAGCAATGGAAGAGCCTCTTGCGTTCTCGTTGAAAAGCCCCCATTGGATGACTATACTCGTCGTCCAGCATCCTTGAGCACAAAGGAGAGACCCTTGGATTGGCTGGTTCGCGGTGGCATTATGATGGCCCCGATTTTTGTCTTCTCTGTCATCGCCCTGGGTACCTTCCTGGAGAGACTCTGGGTGTTGCGCAGGAACCTCATTCTCCCGGAAGAGGACCTGCGGGAACTGGAGAACTTCCTCAGGAAGAAGATGATCCCGGAGGCACGGACCTACTGTCAGCAGCACCCGTCCCCTCTCGCCCGGATTCTCTTTGCCGGCCTCCAGCAGTATGGCAACTCCCGGGATCTCATCAAGGAGAACATGGAGGAAAGAGGAAAGGCGGAGGCCCTGGATCTGAAGAAGTACATCGGCCTCCTCCACACGATCGCGTCCGTGTCCCCGTTGCTGGGCTTGCTCGGGACCGTCAGCGGGATGATCAAGGTGTTCGGCACGATCTCGATCGAGGGCGTCGGGAATCCCGCGAGCCTCGCCACCGGTATCTCCGAGGCACTGATCACGACGGCGGCGGGCCTGACCGTGGCCATCCCGACCTTCCTCGCACAGCGCTATCTCGCGGCTCGCGCCGAACGGCTCGTACACATGCTCGAAGAGTACGCGACCTACCTGTTGAACCTTCTGCCCACATCGGCCCCGAAAGGGGAAGAGGAAAGGACATGAACTTCAAAAGGAACGGTTCGGACGAGGAAAACGAGCCTGCCCTGAACCTGACCTCGCTGATCGATGTCATGTTTCTGCTGGTGATCTTTTTCGCCGTTTCCACGACCTTTCGGGTGCACTCGGGCCTGTCGGTGAACCTCCCACGGGCCCACTCCGAGAGGATCGCGGAAGACAAGAAGACCATGAAGGCGGTGTTGACGCGGACGGGAGAGATTTTTCTCGACAATGAAGAGGTGGCGCGAGACGATCTGTTCGAGACCCTGCGGAGGCTGCAGAGGAAGTCTAAAGTCTCTCTGTTCGTGCTCGAGGCGGATGAGGATGCCAAGCACGGGCAGGCTGTGGAGCTGATGGACGCGGCCAGGCAGGCGGGAATCCCGAGACTTGCGATTGCCACGATCTCCGAGGAGGAGGACGAGGACGAGGATGAAGAATAGCGGAGAGCAGGGGAATATGCTCGAGGAGATTCTTGCGCACAAGCGCGTGGAGATCCGGGAGGCCAAGGGACGCCGGCCTGTAGAGGCGTTGAAGGAAGAGGCCGGGCGCCGGGAACCGCCCCGGTCCCTTATACAGAAGATCACGGATTCTCATGGCCCCGCACATCGGATCCTTGCCGAGATCAAGCGGGCCTCCCCGTCGAAGGGGGTCCTCAGGGAAGACCTGGACCCTGTCGATTGGGCGGGACGCTACGTCCGGGCAGGGGCGATCGGGCTTTCCGTCCTGACGGACGAGAGGTTTTTCAAAGGATCCCTTGCCGACCTGTCCCGGATCCGGGAACACGTGGACCTGCCCCTGCTTCGTAAGGATTTTTTGATCGACCCGTACCAGATTGTTGAGGCAAGGGCCTCCGGGGCGGACGCGGTTCTCCTGATCATGCGGATTCTGGAAGATGGCCGGTTCGCAGACCTCCTGAAGCAGGTTTGGGATGCAGGCATGGAGGCGCTCGTCGAGGTGCACGACGAGCCGGAACTGGAGCGGGCCCTCGCACAGGGCGCCCGCCTGGTGGGGATCAACAACCGGGACCTGAGCCGCTTCAAGGTGGATTTGTCCGTGACCCGGCGTCTCATGCCTCGGATCCCGTCCGATGTGGTCGTGGTGAGCGCATCCGGAATCCGGGACCAGGAGCAGGTGCGGTCTCTCGAATCCGAGGGGGTGAAGGCATTCCTCGTAGGCGAGGCCCTGATGACGGCGACCGACCCGGAGGAGAAGCTCAGAGAGCTTGTCACATGACACGCGTGAAGGTGTGCGGGATCACGACGTTAGAAGATGCTTTGCGCGCGTCCGACCTGGGTGCGGACGCGGTCGGGTTTGTCTTCTACCCGAAGAGCCCTCGCTACATACCTCCGCCGGAGGCTGCAGAGATCATCCGCGGCCTTCCCCCGTTCGTTGCCTCCGTCGGTGTGTTCGTGGACTGCCCGTCCGGCGAGATAGACTCCATCGCGGCAACGTGCTCCCTGACGGCCGTCCAGCTGCATGGCAGCGAGGCGCCGGAGTTCTGCGATCAGTTTCGTATGAAGGTGATCAAGGCCTTTCGCGTAAGAGGCGCCCGGCTCCCTCCTGAGATCGACCGCTACCGAACCGATGCCATCCTGCTGGACGCCTTCCTCGAGGGAACCCCCGGGGGGACGGGTAAGACCTTCTCCTGGGAGGTGGCCCGGGAGGCGAAAAGGTACGGCAGGGTCATCCTGGCGGGCGGACTGAACTGCGAGAACATCCGGAATGCGATCGAGACCGTCCGACCCTATGCCGTGGACGTTTCTTCGGGCGTGGAGACGGCGCCGGGCAAGAAGGACCCGAGACGGCTGGCTGAATTCTTGAGGAAGGTGAAGGCGTTTCGTGACCCACCCTAGCAGCCTTCTAATAGGACATTCTGAGGCCCTGCAAGCATGAGAATGCGCTGGCTCGTTTTCCTCCTGTTCCTCTCTGTTTCCGTGACAGTGCACGCCTTTGGTCTCTCCGGTAGGGGGACTGCCGAAGCTCAAGAAGGGGAACAAGAGCGGCCCGTTCCGCCGGACACCATCCGGGTGGAGGCTGACTCGCTCACGTTTGACCAACAAAGCATGGCCGGGACCGCCACAGGAGGCGTGAGGATCCAATACGAGGGCACCATACTGGAGGCGGAGGAGGTCTTTCTCGATCTGGACGACAAGACCAGCTACGCCAGGGAACGGGTCCGGCTCCTTCAGGGGAGAGATATTCTTTATTGCGAGGAACTGCAGTATCACTGGGAAACGCAGACCGGGAGCCTGGAGCAGGGCGAACTCCTGTTCGAGGAGACAGGGTACTACATCCGTGCCGACCGGTTGGAGAAGACCGGTCAGGATACCTACACGATCGAAAATGGGACCTTCACGACCTGCCGCTGCCCGTCACCCGACGACCGGGTGCCCTGGGAGATGCGGGCCCGTGAGGGCGAGATCACCCTGGGCGGGTACGCGAAGGTCAAGAAGGCAACTTTCCGCATTCTCGGCGTGCCGGTCCTCTATATTCCCAGCGGCTATCTGCCCGTTAAGATGGACCGTGAATCCGGGTTCCTCGTGCCCGGGATCGGCTCATCCGGAAGCAACGGCTGGGAGTTCCTGCTTCCCTACTACTGGGCGATCAACGCGAGCTACGACGCGACCTTCGTCCTCGAAGGCCTCACCAAGAGGGGCGCCAAGCCCGGCATGGAGTTCCGCTACCGACCGAGCAAGGACACGGCCGGGGAGTGGAATCTCAGCATGCTCTACGATATGAAGGTGGACGAGTTCCGTTACGGTATTCGGGCGGAACACATCCAGAGGCTCTCCTCCTCGTTCTACGACAAGCTGGAGTTGAAGGTCGTCTCCGACAATGACTACACCGAAGACTTTCCCTGGGAGGTTGCGAGCCCTTCGGACCGCATCCTCGAGAGCCGGGGGATCGTTGGGTTCCACAAGGGAAACTTCCACACGACCCTGGAGGGAAATTTCTCCGACGTCGTCGCCGAGACCGGAGGCGACAAGGTCCCGCAGCGTCTGCCCCATGTGCACGTGGATTATGTGCGCAGGCAGGTCGGGGTTCCCTGGTTGTCTCTCGGGTGGCGCTCCGAGGCGGTCCACTTCCTGGACGAAATGGGGAACAAGAGGTGGCGGCAGCAGATCTTCCCTCAAGGGCTGGTCCTCCTCAGCCCGGTACCGGGCCTGTCCCTCAAGGGGGGAGTGGGCATCCGTGAGATCCTCTCCCAGTACGTGGGCGACAGCTTCGGAGGCGAGGGAAGCCAACACCGAACCTTGTTCGAGACCGGGGCCGAGGCAGAGGGCACCGTGGGGAGGGGCTTTCACTGGGGCTCTTACCGGCTCTTCCATATCATCCGTCACAGGGTTCGATATCAGTATATCCACGAAATCGCATCCGATCCCTTCCCGGTCTTCATGGACGGCCTTGACATGCTAGAGAGCAGGAACTTCCTCACCTACAGCA
>JAUWSZ010000162.1 GCA_030609865.1 bacterium
AGGTATTAGCTCCCCGCCATTGCCCCCCGAAAGGATACCGTGGGAGGGTGGTTGGGTGGGCTAATACCTAACGGCTAATACCTGTTGTCAAACAGTGATGGCAGATGAATTGCCGGGAATTGCGACAGTTTCCTGTCGACCCACTAGGTACGTTTCGGCTTGGCCCGTTCCCACCCCCTTTCCATTCTATTCAGAAGCTGGTCATCGCCTGCGAGGAACCTCCGCGCCGCCTCGGAGTGGAGGAGCCTTTCCAGGATTCGCTTTCGTGCGTCCTGTGAAGGGACCGTTTCCTGCATGCGCGTGCGAATGGCGGCAACCCTGTCCAGGAACAGGCCGTACTGCTCGGAGACCGCTCCCTCGAGTTCTCGGCGAAGCCAGCGTGCAAGGGCGGGACACTTGCCTCCGGTGGAGATCGCCACCTGCAGGTTGCCACGCTCGATTCGGGACGGGATATAGACGTTGCACAATCCCGGCTGGTCCACCACGTTGATCAGGCGGCCTGTGCGTTGGGCATCCTCGAAGACTCTTTGGTTCACCCCTGCGTCGTCGGTTGCAGAGATTACCAGGAAGTATTCCGAAGCCTCTCCATCACGATAGGCACGTCGCTCGACACGGAATCGGTGCTGTTCGAGCCAGGCCTGGAAAGCCGGAGAGAACTCCCGGGCGACTACGGTCAGCCGGCAGCCTGACCTCGACAGGCCCCGGGCCTTCCGGAAGGCCACCTCTCCCCCTCCGACCAGGAGGACGCGCCTGTCCCTGAGATCGAGGGAAATCGGGTAGGTCGTTTCGATCGGAGGCTTCATGGTTCGTTCTTGCCGATGAGCCCTTCCCGGAACCGAACCACTTCCCCGATCACGATGATCCCAGGGGGATTCAGTCCGGCCTTTTCCTTCTTCTCCACGATGTCCCCCAGGGTGCCGGTCAGGACCTCTTGCTCCGGATAGGTTCCCCAGGTAATGATGCATGCCGGCGTTTTGGGGGGTCTTCCGTGGAGGATGAGTTCCTCGACGATCTTGTTCAGGTTGGTCATTCCCATCAGGATGACCAGCGTGCTGTCGTTGGGGGCGATCAGGTCGTAGCGAAGCTGGGTGAGATCCTTGGAGAAGGTTTCATGGCCCGTGATGATCGAGACCATGGAGGAGAATTCCCTGTGGGTGATCGGGATGCCGGCGTAAGCGGGCACAGCGGTCGCCGACGTGACCCCTGGGACGACCTCCCACGGGATGCCCTCCTTGACGAGGTAGAGCACCTCCTCTGCCCCTCTTCCGAAGACAAAGGGGTCCCCACCCTTCAGCCGAACGACGGTTTTTCCCTCTTTGGCTTTCCGGACCATCAAGGCGTTGATCTCGTCTTGAGGGACCGTGTGGTGATCGCACTTCTTGCCGACGTAGAGCTTCTCCGCCTCCTGTGGAATCTCGGAGAGGATCTCGGGGTGGACGAGGCGGTCGTAGATCACCACATCGGCCATCTGCAACAGCCTGAATCCCTTGAGCGTGATCAGACCGGGATCCCCGGGACCGGCGCCCACGAGATAGACTTTGCCCCTTTCACTTCCCACGAGAAGACTCTCCCCTTCGTCCGTTCCGCGTTCGCCGAATAGCGTAGCAAATGGAGTAGCGGTTATCAATTCAGTGCTATCCCTGTTCAAAATGAGATTTGATTGGGCTCCGTCTCCCCCCCGTGTCTACAAAGTCGCCCTGCACAAATCGAATTTGAACAAGGGACCCCACAGATTCCCAGCCCCTCTGATTATTTCCCGAAAGTTTGCTACGTCTCTGTCTTGTTGGGCTCGAAGGAGATGCCCCACCCCATCCGTTTCTGCGTTCGTGCCCGTGTTGCAATCGCACGATACGAGTGAAAGATTTGTTTTGAAGGTCCTGGTGCGTAAGATCAACGTATCGTGGCCTCTTAGCTGCTTTCCTTGTTCTTGCCTGTGTGCTACCTTCCTTAGGAGGCTGTTGAAAAAGTCCCATCTGCGGCGTTCGGCTTCATCCCTCGTCATTCAACGTACAGGAAGTACGCCTGATTATTGACCTGGATCCCCGCCTTCGCGGGGACATGTTTTGCCTGCCTTGCATCTGGAGCTTTTTGAACAGCCTCCAAGCCATTTTTTCAGTGGGTTGTTAGGTTGGAGAGAGGCGCGCTTCTCTTTTTTCGGGCATGGATACGCACAAGGGCAAGAACGGGGTGGGGCCTCTGCGAGTGAAGTGACTTGGAAATATCGCTATGTTTCTATTTCAGGACTCGAGTTGTTCGGTGCTGTCCGGGGGTCCGTCGGAGATTTGTGCAGGGCGACTTTGTAGGGGGAGGGAGAGACGGAGCCCAAGCAAATCGGAGAGGGAGCCCTGGAGAGTACCGAACGGCGAGCCTCTCGTGAAACATAGCGATATTTTCAAGTCACGCCACTAGGACTCTAGGAAGACTTATCCGGAACAGGGATAGCACATACATACCGTCCCCGAATAGGGATAGCAGGGAGGCACCAGGAACAAAATGGCATCGATCATTGATCTTCTCTCTGATCCGATCCTGAAGATTGTTGAGGATCAGCTGGGCGGAACGGTTGTGGATCCGCAGAGCCTCCGGGTTAATCCTACGACAAACCCCAAGTTTGGTGACTACCAGTTCAACGGGGCCATGGGGTTCGCAAAGAAGCTGGGAAGGCCCCCAAGGGAGCTTGCCCAGGAACTGGCCGCCAGGTTGGAGGGAACGCCCTGGCTGGACAGGGTGGAGGTGGCCGGGCCCGGTTTCGTGAATCTCTGGCTGTCCAGCGCATGGCTGTCCGAACGCATAGAGGAGGTCTTTCAGGACGAGAGGGTCGGAGTGGAACGACCGGGGCAGGGGCATACCGTCGTGGTCGACTTCTCGAGTCCCAACGTGGCCAAACCGATGCACATCGGTCACATCCGGTCCACGATCCTCGGCTTTGCCCTGGACAGGATGCACCGGTTTCTCGGTTTTGGCGTCATTGCGGACAACCATGTCGGGGATTGGGGGACCCAGTTCGGCATCCTGCTCGTCGGTTACCGCCGGTTCGGAGATCCCGAGGCCTTTGCACAAAATCCGATCGAAGAACTCGAGAGGGTCTACGTGGAGGGCTACCAGAAGGCCCAGCAGGATCCGTCGCTCATGGAGGAAGCGCGGAGCGAGCTCGTCCGCCTGCAGCACGGGGACCCGGAGAATCGCAAGCTCTGGGAGCAGTTCGTCCAGGCGTCCCTGCGGGAGTTCGACAGGATCTACGAACGGCTCGGGATTTCCTTCGATGTTACCCTTGGCGAGAGCTTCTACAACGATCGCCTCCAGGCACTCGTCGACGACCTGGAAGCGAAAGGGATCGCAAGCCGGAGCGATGGCGCCATGGTGGTGTTCCTCGAAGAAGAAGGCCTGCTTCCTTTTATCATTCAGAAGAGCGACGGGGGATTCAACTACGCGACGACGGACATCGCTGCAATGCTCTACCGGATCGAGCGCTGGCAGCCTTCCAAGATCCTGTATGTCACGGATGAGGGGCAGCAGCTCCATTTTCGCCAACTGTTCGCCGTTGCCCGTCGGATCGGAATCGAGGTGGAACTGGAGCACATCTGGTTCGGGATCATGCGTCTGCCCGAAGGCAAGTTCTCTAGCCGTGATGGGAACGTCATCCGCCTCGAGAGATTCATGGACGAGGCGGAAGGCAGGGCCTACGAGGTGGCCCACAGGTTGAACCCGGGCCTGGACGAGGCGTTGAAACAGGAGATTGCCCGTAAGGTAGGGTTGGGTGTCCTCCGGTACGCTGACATGAGCCAGAACCGCCAATCGGCCATCGAGTTCAGGTGGGAGAAGGCCCTCTCCCTGGAAGGCAACTCAGCGCCCTACCTCCAGTACACCTATGCCCGAATCCAGAGCGTGTTCCGGAAATACCGGGAGGAACACAACGGGAAGGAACTCCAGGGGGTACCCGTGTCCCTCGAGGAAGACCTGGAGCGGCAGATCGCAAAGGCCATCCTGGAATTCCCGGAGCATCTCTATCGAGCCGCCGGGTCCTACAGGCCAAACCAGCTGACCGACTACCTGTTCGACCTTGCCTCGTTGTACAATCGCTTCTACCAGAATGTCCCTTTCCTGAAGGCCCCGGACGGAATCCGGGAGAGTCGGCTGGTTCTTTGTGACCTGGTCGGCAGGATCATCCGGACGGGTCTGGGGCTGCTGGGGATTGAGGTGCCGGATCGGATGTAAGCGGATCGTGATTCTTACGACCTGACCCGATAATTTCTTCTCCTCTCCCTGCACCCCTCTGCTATTAGGTATTAGGTATTAGGTATTAGCTCCCAGCCACTCCCCCCGTGTAAATAGCCCGCCAAGGGGGGTGGGGAGGGCTAATACCTAATACCTAATACCTAACTGCCAAATTTCACCGGTGGGGTCGGGCGCGCAAGCGGGCGCGGGGCGTGGCCTGCTCTCCGCCCCTACTTCCCCATGGCCCTGACCAGGAAGAGGCTCAGATCCGCCCAGTAGGTGATGACGAGGACGGATGCGATCAGCATGGTGATGAAGGGCAGACAGGCCACCGTTATCATGAGGATCCCCTTGTTGAAACGGTAGCTGGCTATGAACAGGCCCATGCCCAGGGGGGGCGTCAGGTAGCCGATTTGCATGTTTGCCAGGAAGATGATGCCCAGGTGGATGCTGTTGATCTCGTATTCCTGTGCGATGGGCATGATCAACGGGACGACGACGACGAGAGCGGAAAAGATATCCAGAACCATCCCGAGGGCGAACAGGAAGAGATTGAGCAGGATGAGGAACATGATCTTCGTGCTGACGAATCGCTGGATGAAGTCGAATACCATCGAGGGCACATCCACATCGATGAAGTAGTTCGTGGAGGCCATGGCCGCGGCCATGATGATCAGGATCCCTCCGACCATCACCATGCTCTCCCGGATGACCTGCTTCAGCTGTGAGAGGGAGATCTCCCTGTGGATCAGGACCTCCACGGTCAAGGCCCAGAAGGCGGTCACGGCAGCTGCCTCACTCACCGCGAAAAACCCACCGTAGATCCCGCCCAGGACGACGAGAGGCAGGGGCACCTCCCATTTTGCCTCCCACAGGGCCTCCCCCATCGCCTTCCACCGAAGGGGGGATCGTTCGATCTTGGTCCTCCTTGCGGTGATTACGCAGAATATGCAGAGGACGGTGACCATCAGGACCCCGGGGAGCGCCCCTGCAATGAACATGTCGAAGATGGGCGTCTCTGTGATCACGCCGTAGACGATTAGGGGAACGCTCGGCGCGAAGAGCAGGCCCAGACTGCCGCCGGTCGTGACGAGCCCGAGAGAGAAATTCTCGCTGTACTTGTCCTGCAGCAGGGCAGGGAACAGCAGCGCGCCGAGGGCCACGATGGTGACCCCGGAGGCCCCGGTAAAGGCGGTAAATAGGGAACAGATGACGACGGAGACGATGGCCAACCCACCCGGCATCCAACCGAAGAAGGCCCTGGAAAGATTGACCAGTCGTTTTGGTGCATTGCTTTCTCCGAGGAGATACCCGGCAAAGGTGAACAGGGGAATCGTGATCAATACGAAGTTGCTCGAGAGGCGAAAGAGATCCGTTCCCACGACGGACACGCTGATCCCGTCCATGTGCCAGCCCCACAGGGCGGCTGCGGCAAAGACGCAGAAGACCGGTGCCCCGAGGAAGAGGCAGAGAAGGATTACGACGATGACGAGCACGCTGATCATGGCGCTTCGCCCTTCAAGGTGTTCCGCAACGAGAGGAAGCTGAAGCGTACGAATCGGAGTGTCATCACCCCGAACGCGATGGGCAAGGTCAGGAGGGATGCCCAGTGAGGGAGCCCCGGCATGATATTGCCCAGCAGGGGGTCCTGGAATTCCCTGTAGAAGACGAGAAACGTGGAATAGGTCAGCAGGCCGCAAACGATGCCGGCAAAGGTATCGCAGAGAAGGCCGGAGGCGAACTTGATCCTGCCCGGAGGCAGGAACCGCGATACGGCATCGACCGTGATGTGGTTGTGGTCCCGGGTGGCGACCATGGCCCCTGCCAGGGCAACCCAGAGCAACATTTGGCGTACGAGAGGCTCGATCCAGATCAGGCCGATGCCGAAGACATTGCGGAGCACGATCTGCAGGAAGCCCAGCAAGACCATGCCCACGAGAATCAGCATGAGGATGCCGTCTTCAACCTTCGCAAATGCCGCGAAGGGGTTCTTTGGTTTGGCCCCCACTCGTTCCATCGTTCGTCCTCCTCCTCGTCCTCCTCCTCGAGTTTTTCGTGCCCGTGCCCGTGCCCGATCACGATGCTGGAGACGCTGTCTGCTCAAGACTGTCCAATGTTCCGAT
>JAUWSZ010000126.1 GCA_030609865.1 bacterium
CTGCCAGGTTCGTGGTCGCCCGGATGCCGTCCGGCAGCGTGTGGCCGCTCGCGTACCGGGTGTTCGTGTGCTGGGTGTTGATTTCCTCGGCCAGCTCTTCCCGGCGCACCCACATCTCAAAGGCCTTGCCCGTCTCGCTCAGAAGGGTGGCCAGGGCGGTGCCGAAGCTGCCTCCCCCCACGATCAGAACATCCAGGTTTTTTTGTTTCTTCACTGGGGCTTCTCCCATGTCGGCAACCCGAACCCTGTCAGCCGGTTGTGGTAGTAGAGCAGCAGGTTCCGGTCCACGTGGAACAGCCGATCCCCCCGTCGGATCAGGGCCGGATGTCGATGGTAGGACTTGAGATGCGCAAGCGCATCGCCGACGATGGCCCCCGTGTCTTTTCCCCGGAGCGATTCATCCAGCCTCAGGCGTCCGTCCTGCTCGAGGTCGCGAAGGGTTCCAAGGGTGCGGTCCACCCGGCTGTAAGCCTCTGTCATGGGGATGCTCTCTTCCGAGCCGCCGGTCCGAAGAACCCGGTAGAAGTCCATGCCGGGGCACGTTTCCCACAACCAGTCGAGGATCGAATAGGACACCAGGTGCGTGGGCTTGATCACCGTATCCCGGTGGAATGCGCTCGAGATACTGCGGGCCAGCTCCCGCGTGTACTCCTGATCGCGCTGCGCGTCAAAGGCAGGGGCTCCGTTCCGGTAGACGTAACGCGTTCGATCCACGATCCTGCCGCGATGGTCTCGCGAGTTGCCCTGCTCGTCGACCTCGTTGCCGAAAACATCGAGGGGCTTGGACACGACCATGTGGATCCGGGAATCGAGGGAGAAGAGCTTGCTCACGAAGTCGACGACCCGTTTGGGCTTCGAGAACTCGTCGTCCTCGATGATGTAGCGGCTCTTCCCCACGGCCTGGAGGTAGTCCCCGATCAGGGTTTCCGCCTCGAGGACGAGCTGGTAGTTCAGGGTGCAGGGCACGACGAACACGTCGGGCCTGGGTTTCTTGTTGTACAGGTTGTGGACGTAAGCGTCGAGGCCCATGCCGAGCAGGCCCATCTTGAGTTTATCCTCCACCGCCCCACTGCGGCTGCGGGTGCCGCCGGGGAAGAACATGTTGTGGTAGCCGAGTTCCATCGTGCAGCCGGCGTAGGTCTTCAAGACGTGCTTGTAGACCTCCGCCTTCTTGCGCCGGTCCACCTTGTAGGCGCCCAGGTTGTGCAGGAAGAAGCCGATCATCTTGTTCGAGAACAGGTTCAGGCCGGCTCCGTACGTGTAAGGGGGCAATCCCAGACGATAGAGCGCATACCCGAGGATGATGCTGTCCAGGTTGCTCAAGTGGGTGGACACGAGCACCGTGGTCCCCATACGGGCGGCGGCCTTGAACGCCTCTGTCTCCCCCTCGATCACGATCTGGTCGTCCAGGGTTGTCATGCCCGTCGGGATGGCGGCCAGAAGCCGAAGGGGGCTGAGCGCGTTCAGCAGTGCGCTCAGTGCGGGGGGCGCTACGCGGGTGGCCAGCGCGAAGACGCGCGGATCGAAATGGCCCGCCACCTCCTCCGCAAAGGCCTGGATCACATCCTCCAGGAGTGCGGACTGGCGCGTCGGCGAGGCCCGAAGGCCCTCACGGCGGACCTTCCGGTAGAAGGCCCCCTGTTTCTTCGCCTTGGCGCGGTTCTTCTCCGTCCCCAGCCTGATTCGCTCTTCGTAAAGGGTGTCGAACAGGGCCTGTTCCGTGGTCCGCGGATCCCGGGTGTAGTTGTTGAAGACCCGGTGTACTACCTCGACGAGTACCCTCTCCTTGTCATGATCCCTCACTTTGGAACCTCCGTATCGGAGAATTGAACAAGGTAAAAGGTGAAAGGTAAAAGGGGAAAGGGCCGCGCCTCCCCACCAGGACTATCGCTCGTCGTCGTCCTCGTCCTCGAATTTGGGCTCGGGCACGCACACGGGCACATGGCCTGACCCCTGATCTTTGGCTATTAGCTGTTAGCTATTAGGCATTAGCTCCCAGCCGCTACCCCCACGAGGATGCGCGCGAAGGAGGGGTGGTGGGCTAATACCTAACAGCTCCCTTTCGCCTTGACCCTTTTACCTTTGGCCTGCGGCTTCGCCACTTAGGGGAAGATCATCGTAACACACGTCTCCGGCATGAACAACGCATCGGAGCCGGACCCGGCCCCTCTCTCGTCATGGTTATCCCTCACGCGGCTCTTCTTCGCTGGCCAAGCGCGGAGTCGCACCGGGCTCGGCGCGTCGCATGGCAAGTGCGGCCTCTCTCACGAGTACCCCTGCCAGGGCGAAGAGCAGGATGGCGAGGCCCGCGAGCACATAGTGGCCCTGTTGGAGATTCTTCCATGCCTGCAACCCAAGTGCACTCAGGCTGACGGCAAACATGACGAACATGGGATAGCGTACGAAGGCGTTTTTTCCTGACCGTCGCCCGATCCACACCGAGACGGCCAGCAGGGCCAGGGCGGCCAGGAGCTGATTGGCTGCACCGAACAGGGGCCACACCCGGTCCGTGCTCCCGCTCCTGACGAGCACGAAGCAGAACGCAAGGGTGATCAGGGTGGCGGTGAACCGGTTCGTGACGAAAGCCCTCGCCCGCCCGGGAGCAGAGGACTGGAAAAGCTCCTGGAAGGCAAACCGGGCGAGCCGCGTGGCCGTGTCCAGGGTCGTCAGGCAGAAGGCGGATACGGCGAGGGCGGCGAAGCTCTGGCCCGTCTGCTGGGAGATGCCCAGGGAGGCCATGAAAGAGCCCACACCGTATGAGAAGATATGGACAGGCCCTCCCGCCGCCTTGAGGGCAGCGTATTCGCCCTGATGGACATGTACGGCCGCCAGCAGGGCCAGGACCGCCAGCAGGGCCTCGATGAGCATGCCCCCGTATCCGATGGCACGGGCGTCGGCCTCGGAGTTGAGCTGTTTGGCCGTGGTTCCCGAGGCCACCAGGCTGTGGAAGCCGCTGATGGCGCCGCAGGCAACGGTCACGAAGAGGATCGGAAACATGGGGCCGAGTTCGCTCTGGAACTGGGTGAACATGGGGAACTGGATCGTGGGCCGGGAAAAGAAGACCCCTGCGAGACCCGCCGCTAACACTGCATAGAGGAGGAACGAGTTCAGGTAGTCCCTGGGCTGGAGGAGGATCCAGACCGGCGTTACAGAGGCGACGGCGCAGTAGAGAAAGAGGACCCAGATCCACGTTTCGGCCGTAAGAAGGACAGGAGCGCGGATCACGAAAGGGATGGCCACGAACATGACGAGCAGCGCGGCGCCGGTGGATATGGCCAGGGGAACCCGGGTGCGGTAGTTGATCCACCCGAAGGCCAGGGCGAGCAGGATGAACAGGGCCGATGCGGGCGCAACCCCCGGGTTGGCGACAAAGGTTTTTGTGACCACCTTTGCGAAAACGGCAACCACCAGGACGAGGGTGGACCAGGAAAAGAGCAGGAAGAGGATCTTTCCGGTCCTTCCGATTTGCTCTTCGATGACCCGGCCGATCGACTGCCCCCGATGGCGCAGCGAAGCGACCAGCGCCGAGAAATCGTGTACGGCCCCGATGAAGATGCTTCCCAACAGGATCCACAGGAGGGCGGGAAGCCATCCGAAGACGGCGCCGAGTATGGGGCCCACGATCGGCCCGGCACCCGCAATCGAGGCGAAGTGATGTCCCAGGAGCACCTGTTTCCGGGCGGGTACGTAGTCGACCCCAGCCTGTTCCTGGTGGGCCGGAGTCTTTCGACTTGGGTCGATTCCCAACCTTCGGGAGAGGTAGGCCCCGTAGAAGACGTAGGCCAGCACGAGAAGAACACCGCTTCCGAATATGAGTAGGATGCCGCTCATGTCCCAGTCGTTCGTATGCTGTGGGGTCGAGTCCATTCTAGCATCCGGCTCGGGATGTTGCATACCCCGCGTGATCCCTATAAAATGCCCACTTTTGGATTCAACCGGACAGACGAGGAAGACGAGAAGTGAAACGGACAGGAAAATTCGGTCGCTACGGCGGGCTCTTCGTACCCGAGGTCCTGATGCCCACCCTGGAGGAGTTGGAGAAGGCCTTCCTCAAGTACCGGAATGACCCCGCGTTCAAGAGGGAACTCAAAGAACTCCTCGAGAGGTATGCCGGCCGGCCGACGCCCCTCACCCTGGCAGCGAACCTGAGCCGGCGCGCCGGCTGCCGTGTCTACCTGAAGCGTGAGGATCTGCTGCACGGCGGTGCACACAAGACGAACAACTGCCTGGGGCAGGCACTGCTCGCCCGGTACATGGGCAAGAAGCGCCTGATCGCGGAGACGGGCGCAGGGCAGCACGGGTTTTCAACGGCCATGGTGGGCGCCCTGTTCGGCTTGAAGACGGTGATCTACATGGGAGAGGAGGACATTCACAGGCAGGCGATGAATGTGCTCCGGATGGAGCTCTGTGGGGCGGAGGTCGTCGTCGTGAAGACAGGGTCCCGGACCCTGAAGGACGCGATCAACGAGGCCATGCGGGACTGGATTACAAACATACGCGATACCTTCTACCTGTTTGGGACCACGGCCGGGCCCCATCCGTTTCCCTTGATGGTCAAGCATTTCCAGCGTGTCATCGGTCAGGAGACCGTGAGGCAGGTCCGGGCCGTCGAGGGGCGTCTGCCCGATGCGGTCGTGGCCTGCGTGGGCGGAGGCAGCAACGCCCTGGGGATCTTCCAGGGCTTTCTCAAGGACCCGGATGTCCGGCTCTACGGGGTGGAGGGCGCCGGCTTGGGCCTGTCCGGGGGAAAGCACAGCGCTCCCCTGAACCGGGGCTCCGACGGCGTGCTCCACGGGACCTACACCCGTATCCTGCAGGACCGGGACGGGCAGATCCGGGAGGCCCACTCGGTTGCCGCCGGTCTCGACTACCCGGGCGTGGGACCGGAACACAGCCATCTCCGGGAGTCCGGCCGGGTCAAGTACGTGGGCGTGACGGATCGAGAGGCCCTGGACGCCTTTGTCCGGTTGGCGAGGACCGAAGGCATCATCCCTGCCCTGGAGTCCGCCCACGCCATCGCCTATGCCCTCAAGCTGGGGAAGAAGATGCGGGCGAAGGACGTAATCGTGGTCAATCTTTCGGGAAGGGGCGACAAGGATCTCGAGCAGGCGCAGGCCGCGCTCGGAAAGATCGGGAGGTGGAAAAAGGCATGAGCCGGTATAAAGCGTGCTTCCAGGCCCTCCGCGCCCGCAGAGAAAAGGCCTTCATTCCCTTCTTCGTCATCGGTGATCCCGACTACAAGACCTCCCTCGAGGCGGTCAAGGCCTCGCTCGATGCGGGTGCGGACATGCTCGAGCTGGGCATCGGGTTCTCCGACCCGATCGCGGACGGCCCTTCGATCCAGGCGGCGGACCTCAGGGCCCTGAATGCGGGGATGACCGTGGACCGCTGTTTCGAGTTTATCGAAGAGATCCGCGGGGCGAGCGATGTCCCGATGGGGCTCCTGGTGTACTACAACCTCCTGCTCCGGAGGGGCGTGAGCCGCTTCTGCCGGCAGGCGAACAAGGCCGGATTGGACGGAATCCTGGCAGCGGACGTGCCCATCGAGGAGGCGAGGCCCGTGATCGAAGGTTGCAAGTCTTCCGGGGTCGACCCCATCTTCATGGTGACGCCCACGACCACGGAAGAGCGGTTGCGGAAGATCCTGGTGCACGCAGACGGTTTTCTCTACCTGGTGGCACTGCTGGGGGTAACCGGGGCGAGGGGAGACCTTGATCCGGAGGCGCTCCGGTTGATCAGGCGGGTGCGCTCCCAGACGGACTTGCCCCTGTGCGTGGGCTTTGGCATCTCCCAGCCGGAACATGTCCGTGCCCTGAGCCGGGCAGGTGCGGACGGGGCGATCGTGGGCAGCGCCATCGTGAATCTGATTGCCCGCAACCTCCGGACCAGGGGGAAGATGCCGGAGGTGATACGGCGATATGTCCATACCATGAAGAAGCAAACCCTTCCCGCAGGCCGCCCATAAACGCCCATCTGCTGCGCTTGTTGCGAGCGAAGCGTGGCAATCCCCCAGTTTCGTCGCACACCCAATGGCTTCGTCACTGCGGCGTACGGTGTACGCCTCATCATTCATCTGGACCCCCGCCTTCGCGGGGGCATGTTTCGTGCGCCTTGCATATGGACATTTCTGGACGGCCTGCGGGCGCTTCTTCAACGGCCTGCTAGAGCGTTCCTCCCGCCATCTGACTGAGATGGAGCCCCACGACGCCGAGGACGATGAACACGATCGAGACGATCTTCAGCAGGTTCACAGATTCCTGGAACCACACGATTCCGATGAGCGCAATCAGTGCAGTACCGACCCCGGCCCAGATCGCATAGGTAACGCCCAGCTCGATCTTCTTCAGGGCCAGGATCATGAAGGCGAAGCTCGCCCCATACAGGACGAATACCAGGACAGAAGGGGTGAGCTTCGTGAATCCCTGCGAGAGCTTCATACACGTCGTGCCCACAACCTCCAGCAGGATGGCTATGGCGAGATAGAACCAGTACATGAGATTTCCTCCCAATGCGGCAAAGCCGCAAGTTCTCGGTTGGCGGTTCCCGGTTGTCGGTCCCAGCCCCCGCCTCCCCTGCGAGAATTCGTGCCCGTGCCCAGGCCGAAGGCCGGTGCCCGTGCCCGATTTCCAGTACGCAAGAAACATAGAGGGCCGGATCGTTTTGTGTCAACAGAGCTGTTGGAGAGAGAGTGGTTTTCCTTCCACAAATGGCCTATGATAGTAATACCCCCTCCAGGGACCAGCGACATTATGGACCTCTTCGAGAGGGTTGAAGAACGAGGAGTAGGGCCACATGCTACCCACTCGGGTCCGGAGATCGGTTTCGCTGCAAGCGATCCTCCCAAGGTATCTTCTCACGTTGGTTCTGACGTGCTTCTGCTCCTGCTTCCTGGGTTCTTGTAAGCCGCCCCCACCCTC
>JAUWSZ010000033.1 GCA_030609865.1 bacterium
CAGTGCGACTATCGCTATCGGTTATGCAGCCGGCCGGAACGCCTCGGAGCTGGTGGAGATTGCCAAGAGGCTGGGCACCCGACGGAAGACCATGTCGATGCTGGACTTCACCTTGAGCAAGCCTGGTTTCCTGAAGGGCGACCGGCTGATGCGGATTCTTTCGCCCCTGTTGGGAGGTGTCGAGGCCTTTGAGGATCTCCAGGTCCCATGCAGAACCGTTGCGACGGATATAGCCAGCGGCGAGAGGGTGACAATCAAGTCCGGCCGACTGGACATGGCCTTGCGTGCCAGTTGTTCCGTACCGATGGTTTGGGCCCCTGTTGCGTATCAGGGACGTTCGCTGGTAGACGGTGCTATCGTGGACCCTGTCCCAGCAGAAGTCGTCCAGCAGATGGGCGCGGATATCTGCATCGCCGTCAACGTCGTTCCCCCGCTGCAAAAGGGGGTCGAGACCTTTCTGTCCCGGGTTTACCGGCAGGCAAACCGACTGAACCCGCTTTCCTATCTTTCCAGGGAGAGCCATTTGCCAAACCTGTTCGATATCATCATGAATTCCATCCAGACCCTTCAGTATGAGCTGGGCAATTTCAAGGCGATTTCGGCTGACGTGAGGATCAATCCAGACCTGTCAGGCCACACATGGATCGAATTCTACAAACCCATGGAGTTCATCGAGAAGGGCGCCAGGGCGGCGAAGCAGGCATTGCCGGAGATAAGCAGGGTCATTGCCGAGAGGCTTTCATCTGCTCGCTGAGAGCTTTGTAGCCCTGAACAACGACAAGTGCTACTCGTTTGTCCGCACTTCCTATCCTTCCAAGTTGTGCCCTATCCGGCCCGCACAATATCTCTATACGCATGTAAAGTTCCTTTCCGTAGTCACGTAAACAATGTTGGCGCCTCCTGGTTGTCCTCGCCAGACGGGCCCCTCTCCGGCTCGTAGGCTCTAAGGGGAAATATTATTTAATTACAATATCTTATACGCTTGTCCCCCCTCTTTCTTCTCCCTCCAAAAGGTTGGCACGACGATTGCCCCATCGAGCCGTCAACACGACTCATCAGGAAAGGAGAAGGAACATGCTCAGGTTCAAGCTATCCATGCAGCACTTGCTCAATCCCCTTCATGTCTACTGTCGCCTTACCCCGATTTTGGGAAGGCAGAACGCGATGGCCTTCGTACGCCAATACGAGCTTCTTTACACGAAGATCCTCTAAACTACATCCGAGAGGCGAGTATCCATAACGCAAAAGAAAGGAGATTATCTCATGGCTATCGTTACCGCGCTCTATGACCTTGTGAAAGCCCTTTCCGCCGCACGAAGAAATAAGCATTCGGGGTTCCACTCCAACGGAGTGATAATGGTAGGACAATGGATGAAGCCATTTCTTTTGTTATGTTGGATTGTGTTTTCTCTTATGTGTACTTTCGCACTTTCACAAGCTGATGGGCTGCACCCCGAGGAGATAGACGTCATCGACTTGATCAACCAGGAGTCTTTTACGATTCAGAGTCATATTCTCCAGAACCCGTTTTTCATTTGACGCGCAGAGAAGATAGGGATATGAGATGAGTAGCCACCTCATTACCTTCATACTGATCGGGTGCGAGAAAGGAGACATATCATGACGAAGAGGAGCATGGTAATCATACCTGGCATTCTCATCCTGATGAGTGGGGCAGTTATTGGAGACATGGTAGAAATTCCAGCTGATAAACCGTCATGGACGGATACTGGAATTGACGTACGCGGACTGACGGGGTTTGGATTTTCGGTAACCGGCCTGGCCTGCTATACATACGAATATTGCTGGGATGCTAGTGATCCCTCTCA
This sequence comes from bacterium, assembly GCA_030609865.1. The sequence continues at coordinate 1,830 of JAUWSZ010000033.1, forward strand.
GTAAAGCAAGACTCGATGCGAGTGTGCCTTGTCCAGGGATGGATGTTTGATCGGAATAGAAGGAGACACGTATCATGAGCCTCGACGCGATTCTCATCGCCGACACAGGAGTCGATACCTTTTCTCAGTCAACTCCCTTCCGAGTTGAAATCGAAGGAAGAACGGCCACCTTACAGGTTGCGGGCAATTATGTGGAGAGCGGTGGCCGAATCGTACCTCCGATCGGAGGCGACAACAGCATGAGCTGGGCCAGTGCGCCCAATTACAACGGAATTTTTCTGCTGAATTTACTCAAGAAGAGGGGATACGATGTTGCTCTGATCAATGGCTTCTATGAAGAGAAAGAGTCCTTCCTGCGTCTTCTCGAGGAGAAACCACGAGCCCTTCTCGTCTCCACGACCTTTATTCTGAACAAGAAGCGGCTCCGCGAGTTTACAGAGGAGATCCGTGCCCTGGCGCCGGAGACTCCGATCATCGTGGGGGGACCGTTCGTGTTCTCCTCCTACCTTCTGATGAACAAAACGGGCGATCCGGACTACGACACCGAATCCCCAAAAAAGGACTTTCTCTTTCTTGATGTGGACGAGGAGCCTTCTGTGGATCTCTATGTCGTCAGCCAGCGAGGGGAGGAGATCCTGTGCAAGGCGCTCGACAGAGTCAAGGAGGGTCGAACCTTCGATGATCTGCCCAACACGGCGGCCTTTGACGGGCAGTCCTACTCGTTTTCGAGACGGGTGGACGAGCTTGCCGGATCGCTTGACCTCGAGGTCGATTGGATGTCCCTTCCGGAATCCGTATTCAGGTCCGGATCCGTAACGATGCAGGCGAGTAACGGCTGCCCTTACCGATGTGCCTTCTGCAATTTCGTGAAAGACCGGAGGCACACCTTTGTTAAACCGATCGACCAACTGGTCACCGAGATGAAGGCTGTGGCGAGTCGCGGTGTGCGTTACGTGCGGTTCGTGGACGATAATTTCCGGCTGGGCAGCGACGACCTCGATGCGGTCTCCCAGCGTCTCGTGGATGAAGGGCTTGGGCTTCGCTGGATGAGTTTCTTTCGTGCGAGCACGCTGATAAACGCCGACCTTGTCTTGCTTCGTCGGGCCGGCTGCATGGAAGTTCGACTGGGCCTCGAGTCTGCGGACATCAACATATTGCGGAAGATGAACAAACGGTCTGACCCCGATATGTACGCAGAGGCGATTCGGAGGCTTCTTGCTGCGGGCATCGACTGTGCGGTCTCCTTCATCTTCGGTTTTCCGGGAGAAACGGATGAGACGGCTCGGCAGACCATTGAATTCATAAAGGAGATGGAATCTCCGCAGGAGGAAGGAGTGCTCACATGGTCCCTTTTCCCTTTCATCCTCGCTCCTTTGAGTCCGATCTACGAATCCGCCTCGAGGAAGGAGTACGGGCTGAGCGGTTACATGATGAACTGGAAGCATGACACAATGGACTCCGAGCAGGCGAAGGGCTACGTGCTTGACGCCTTTCTTGAACTCGAGAACTCCGATACCATCTACAGTGGAGACAACATCGATATGCTCCTCGATCTGGGCCCGAAGGGACGGAATGAATTCGTGAAGTGCCGGCACGACCTTGCCAAACGGCGGATGCTGGGCCAACTCGAAGGAGACCAATTGCTGCCCTCCTTCAAGAAGGTGCTCGACGGACGACTATGAGGAAAAACCGGACGGAATTGTCCTAGGATACATTGGGGAGGCTTCTTATGAGAAGAGCATGCATCGAAGGCACTGGTTTCTATGTACCCGAGCGGGTCGTAACCAATGACGATCTTGCCGAACTCATGAACACGAGCGATGAGTGGATCCGACAACGATCAGGGATCGAACAAAGGCGATATGCACCGGACGACGTGGGGTGCGCTGAACTCGCCTATCAAGCTTCACTTCGAACCTTGGATAACGCAAGCCTCGAGGCGAATGCGATCGACTGCATCATCCTGGCCACGCTGAGTCCCGATTACCATTTCCCGGGCAGCGCCTGCTTGCTGGGCCAGAAGCTTGGGCTCCCTGGGGTTGCGGCCATTGATCTTCGCGCCCAGTGCTCAGGGTTCATCTATTCGCTCTCCGTTGCGGACAACTTCATTCGGGGCGGCCAGTTCCAGCGCGTGCTGGTCGTGGGCTCTGAAAAGCATTCCACGGCCCTCGAATTCGCGGATCGGGGCCGCGATGTGACCGTCCTTTTCGGCGACGGTGCAGGGGCGGTAATCATGGGGTCAACAGAGGAAGACCGGGGCGTCGTTTCCACTCATCTCCATGCCGACGGTAAACTCGCGGACGCCCTGTGGCTGGAATGCCCGGGTTCTGCCCACCCCCGTTGGATTACCCAGGAAATGGTCGAGGAGGGAAGAACCTACCCAAAGATGAGGGGCAGATTGGTCTTCAAGCATGCACTGGAGAAGTTCCCGACGGTCATCATGGAGGCCCTGTCGCAGAATCATATGACCGTTGAAGACATCGACCTTTTCCTCTTCCATCAGGCCAATCTCCGGATCATCGAGCTAGTGGCCGCGCAGATGAACATCCCTCCCGAGAAGGTCTACAACAATATCCAGCAATACGGGAATACCACCGCGGCCTCCATTCCGATTGCTCTCCATGAAGCGTTGCAGAAAGGTCTTCTCAGTGAAGGACAACATGTTCTGATGGCGAGCTTTGGTTCCGGCCTTACCTGGGCCTCGGCCGTCATTCGCTGGTAGCCGCCCCCGCAAACAAACCTTCCTCTGTCTACTAAGTTACTATTAGCCGTTAAGTTCATTGTCTACTCCGCATCGTCATGTGATGCCCTTCGACAGATAAAACCATTCAATTTCAATGAGTTATCATCCTTCCTGTCTCTTGGCACATCCCTTGCTTAACCATGGGACATACAGTCAACCATGGGGAAAAGGAGGGAACGATCATGGAACTTCAAACAAACGCTAACGGAGAACAAGGAAATGCAGATCGAGGAGCAACGAGCCGGGATCAGATCCAGCAGAGGATCCGTAAGATCGTCTTCGACCAGCTGATGGCGAGCGGGAGTGAAAAAATCGTCTGTATCGACAACATCACTCCAGCCTCGTGTCTCATGCAGGATCTCGGTGCCGACTCCCTGGACGTGGTGGAAATCATCACGAGCTTGGAAGAGGAATTCGACCTGGTCATGCCTGACGAGGTGCTCGAGCAGCTCAATACGGTGAACGATGCTGTCCATTACCTTGCATCCAGAGTGTGAAGTGGCATATCCTGAACTGTGTAGCCATCAAGAGCAGGGCGACATGGTGATGCAGGACACGGATGGAAACAAACGTTTGCACCAACGCTTCCCCCTCGAGGTCCCCTTCGTGTTCGGAAGGGACCGGAGAACCCACTGGAGCGTAACCGAAGACTTGAGCAAGGGAGGGATGTTTCTTCGGAGCCTCTCTCCACCAAGTTTAGGGGAAAAACTCGAAATCCATCTCCTAGACCCCATGGCAGCAAAACCCTTGGTTCTCCGCGGAAAGGTTGTCCATCGGAGGGAGCGGAACAAGGGCGCCTTACCCGGGGGGCGGCCAGCACCCGAAGCAGGAGCAGGGGTCTCTTTCTATAACGCCTCACCTATCCTGAACGAGCGTTTGGACGCACTGTTGTCCATTCAGGGCTCCTTGCCACCCCGAGAGTCGAAGCTGCAGAGCCCCGTATCGGGCAACGACGAGGGTACCCAGCAAAATCGTGAATCTCTCCAGGTGCTCGACGATCCATGTGCGATCCAGAGGGTTTTTGCAGGCCTTTGCCGAGAGATGTGCCCGGTGCGATTCAAGAGACTCGGGGGGCAGATCAGCTACACCACATTCTTTCGAGAGGGGCGAGGCTCTGACGATTCCTTTCGACTACAAGCAGAAGCCGTTGCACTGAAAGACCTTGACGGCGTTTTCTCCGATAAGGTCCCCTTCGTCTTCCATTTCGAGTTCGAAGAACATTTCTATGTCTTTTCACTCAAGGTACACCCCCAGGAGATGAAGGGGAACTGGAGTTTTCCTCTTCCCGCGACCATTCAATACGGTCCGGATCGCCGATTGCCTCGGTATGCAGAGGCAATCAAGTATCCCCTGACCGTCGAGTTCCCCGACTCCTCTGATCCCGGCCTGCGCCGTGAGAAGAACGCTCTGGATATCAGTTTTGGGGGCCTCGCCTTTAAGAACTATCCGGGAGACGAGGTTTACTGGCCTGGTCAATCTCTCCGGGAGATAACGATCTGTGATTTCGAGCACATTTGCCGAAGAACGGATGCTGTGGTCAGGCAAGTGACGGTTACGTGCTCACAAGACGGTGGCGTTTTTCAAAAGGTTGGGATCGAGTTTGCCAACAGAGAACCCTCGATCAAGGAACAAGCCCCCTCTGTGAAGGAGGGCGAGTTGGAACAGATCTCCAAGGCAGAGGCGATTCTCCAACACTTGAAAAAGGTGGCTGCGAACAAGGCCAAGTTTCTGACCAGCATCGAGCATCGCGTCCTGTTCTCGGACGGAATGATCCAAGTAGGGCAACCCGAAGGAAAGACGGAACTTGTCGTTTCTTCTCCCTTGCTGTCGAAAAACCCGGAAAGCGACTTCAAGGAAGGACTGCTCAGTTGTCACTATTTGTTCCGCGGCACGCATCACTTCTTTTCGACGAACGCCAAGAGAAAGGGAGATACGCTTCATCTGGAAATACCAACGGTGATCCATCGGGCCAAGCGTCGAAAGGCGTTACGCATCCGGCTCAAGAGGAAGGACGGTGCATGCCTCCGCTGCTTCCATCCGGTTCTAGGCAGGACAATCAGCTTCCCCGTGAGGGATCTCTCCATTCGGGGGCTCTCCTTTGAGGCCGACTACGAGCGGGATCTCTTCTGGGAGGGATTCCAGCTGCGAGGCTGTGAGATCCGGCTGGGCGATCAACACCACCCCATGGGGACGACAACGATCCGTTCCCTCGTAAGAGGTCGAACCGAGACAGGGGAATGTGACGAGCACTGTGGGGTTGAGTTCCTCGATCTGCCCCTCGAAACCGAAAGACGAATCTCGGCCTTCCTTCTCAGAGAGAACAACCCGCAGATCCGCACGCCCACAGCGGAACGAATCGAGAGCTTGTGGCGGCTTTACGAAGAATCCGGATTCACATATCCCTCCAAGATGGCCTACATCAGGAAGATCAAACCAGAGATCGACGAGACCTGGAAAAAGCTTCTCGCTGAGGAGGTCCCCTTCTACAAGCAGATCGTTTTCTGGGAGGGAGAGGAGGCACTTGGCTCGGGTTCCGCTGTTCAGGTGTATGAGGACACCTGGATGCTGCAACATCTGGCTGCCCGTGGTCATCCTTCCAAGCTGATCCCCAAGCACCTGACCCTGGGGTTGGCGCAGTTCCTGATGGAGAATAGAGATATCAAGCACCTGATTACCTATTTCCGAAAGGAGAACCCCTTTCCACGAAAGATGTACTCAGGCTTTCTGGAATACTATCCCCTTGAGGAACAACTGCAATTCACAAAACACAGCTATCTGTCCCTGGACCTCGAGGAACATGAAAAGCTCAGGGCCAAGGTAAGATCCTGCGCAGTTTTCAGCTCAAAGGGGATACCCATCGACTATGCCACGGAAACCGACAAGGAGCTCGTCGGCAGATACTTCCAAAAGAACCTTCACCCGCTGCTCATTCGGTCCCGAAGCCTGACCCCGGAGGCACTCAACCTGCCGGAGATCTCCACGGCTTTTCGAGACAAGGGACTGAAAAGAGAGCGACACTGTCTCGTCGCAAAGCAGGGAGGGCAACTCGTTGCGTTTGCCCTGCTCGAGGATGCCTCGCAGGGGATCAATCTCTCCGGCCTGCTGAACGCCTTTTCGCTTCACACGATCTACCCGGATCACCCAAGAGCTATGGACGCACGAAGAAGCCTTTTGGAGGCGGTATTGGGCTGTTACCGGTCCTGGCAAACCCGTGTGGCGATCGCCCTGGCAGAGGAAGAAGACCTGAGCGGCTACTTGGAGGCGGGATTCAAGAAGGAGAAGGAATACATTTGCCTCACCTGGAGCAGGCGGACGATGAAAAGCTACTATGATTATGTCCAGGAAAGGTTCAGTCGATTCGAAGAGATGAGACAGAGAGGATCCACGGAGCCTTCCTCATAGTCATTCGGTGTAGTGTGTCTATGTCTGGATATCGTATCGTGAGATCTTGTTGAACAGTCCCTGGCGGGTCAGGCCAAGCGCACGGGCGGCATGGGTACGGTTCCCACCCGTTTTCTGCAACGCTTCCCGAATCATCCGTCGCTCGATGGCCTCCGTCACCTCCTGGAGTGTTCCCTCCTCAATCCCCTCTAACACCATGGTCTTTTCGGGAATGCCCTTGACCTTTTCTGACAGGTGTTCTTCCCTGATCTCCTTGTCGGCGGCAGCGAGTGTTATCGCTCGCTCGACCTCGTTCTCGAGCTCCCGGACATTGCCAGGCCAATCGTAGCGGGTCAGAAGATCCACCACCCGAGGTGAGATTCGAGGTGCTCGCCCCGTAAGTGTCTTGGCAAATCTCTTGCGGAAGTGCTCGATCAAGAGAGGAACATCCTCTCTTCTCTCTCGCAAGGGAGGAAGTGTGATCGGAAAAACATAGACTCGATAGAACAGGTCCTCCCGGAAGTTTCCTTTTCGCACCTCTTCAGCGAGATTACGGTTGGTGGCGGCAATCAGCCTTACATCCACCTTGCGACTCTTGCTCGCTCCAACGGGACGAAGCTGCCCTTCCTGGAGGACCCTGAGCAGCTTGACCTGCATGGCAGGCGACATTTCCCCAATCTCATCGAGGAAAATCGTTCCACCGTTGGCCTCTTCAAACAGGCCTTTCTTATCCGAAGTCGCTCCGGTAAAGGCACCCTTCACATGCCCGAAGAGCTCACTCTCCAGGAGGGACTCAGAAAGGGCACTGCAGTTCTCCGCCACAAAAGGCTTGTCCTTCCGGGGGCCACTGTAGTGGACAACCTTGGCAATCAGCTCTTTTCCGGTACCAGTCTCCCCTTGGATGACTACCGTTGTCGATGTGTTGACTACCTTCTCGAGCAGGTCAAAAAGCTTGCGCATGGCTGGAGCAGAACCGACGACGCCCTGTACGTTGAAACGGGACTGAACCTCTGACTTGAGCCGGAGATTCTCCTGCACAAGAGAACTGGCTTGCTGCTTCACCTCTCCGTAAAGCTGCCCGTTCTCGATCGCGATGGCGATCGTCCCGGACAAGATCTCCAGGAGCCTTACGTCCCTCGCTGCAAACTCCCCATCCAGCTTGTTCAGCGCATACAGGATTCCGATCAGCCCTTTCCGCGTCAGCAAGGGGAGACAGATCATGGAGCGGGTCTCAAAGCCCTCCTGAATATCGATTCCCCTGAAAAACCGATCATCCTTGGAAACATCAGGGATGAGGGCGGGCCGTCTTTCTTTGAGGACCCAACCGGCCACACCCATGTGATCGGGAAACCGCATCTTCCTCTTTCTCTCATGGTCTCCTTCGTGACCTTCCTCTACGGTTCGGATGAAATAGAACTCACTCTGCTCCGGGTCGTGCAGGGCAAGGGACGCCCCTTCCACGCGAAAAACGGTCTTGATCTTGTGGAGGATGTTTTGAAGCATTTCATCCAAATCGCGCACGGCATGAATCGAATTGGCCACCTCATAGAATAGAGAGAGATCCTCCTCGGCGAGCTGGAATTCCGGCAAGCCCTGTTCCATGAGAAACCTCCTTCAACACACAGATGGGCAGTGCATGACATCACTGAACCGACGAAACCACGTCACACTTGAATGTTGTAGCGCACGATCTTATTGAGCAGGCCCTGGCGGGTCAGGCCCAGGCTTCGGGCAGCCCCGGACTTGTTGCCCTTCGTTTCCCTGAGTGCCTCCTCGATCATCCGTTGCTCGATGCGCTCGGTCACCTGCTGCAGGGTCGCTCCCGAAATGCCGTCGATGGACACCGGCCTTTCGGATGCGGCCTTGAGCTTGGGGGACAGGTGTTCTTCTTTGATCTCCTTGTCGGCGATGGCCAGGGTCATGGCCCGTTCGACTTCATTCTCCAATTCCCGGACGTTTCCGGGCCAGCTGTAACGGGACAGAAGATCGAGTGCCCGGGGTGTGAACCGGGGGGGCTGTCCCTTGAACCTCTTGGCCAACTTCTCGCGAAAGTGTTCGACCAGGGGGAGAATGTCTTCCCTTCTTTCGCGCAGGGGAGGAATGGTTATGGGAAACACATAGACCCTGTAGAAAAGGTCCTCCCGGAAGTTGCCCTTTCGTACTTCTTCCTCGAGATTGCGATTCGTGGCTGCAACGAGTCGGATGTCCACTTGCCGGTGCTGGCTGCCACCCACCGGACGAAGCTGGCCCTCCTGGAGAACCCTGAGGAGCTTGACCTGCATGGCAGGGGACATCTCTGCGATCTCGTCCAGGAAGATCGTCCCGCCGTCGGCCGTCTCGAGGAGCCCCTTCTTCTCGGACACCGCACCCGTGAAAGCGCCCTTCACATGCCCGAAGAGCTCGCTCTCCAGCAGGCTCTCGGTGAGGGCGCCGCAGTTCTCTGCCACAAAGGGCTTGTCCTTGCGGGGGCCGTTGTAGTGGACGACCTTTGCGATCAGTTCCTTGCCCGTGCCGGTGTCTCCCTGGATCAGGACCGTCGTGTCCGTCTCGATCACCTTCTCGAGCAGGTCGAAGAGCCTGCGCATGGCCGGGCTGGAGCCAACCACCCCCTGAAGGTTGAACCGGGACTGCACCTCGGACTTGAGCCGGAGGTTCTCCTGCTCGAGAGAGCTGGCGTACTGCTTCAGGTCTCCGTAGAGCTGTGCGTTCTCGATGGCGATGGCGATCGTCCCGGACAGGTTCTCCAGGAGCTTTGCGTCTCGTTCCGTGAACTCCCCATCCAGTTTGTTCAGGGCATACAAGATTCCGATGAGTCCCTTCCGCGTCAACAGGGGAAGACAGATCATGGACCGGGTCTCGAAGTCCTGCTGGATGTCGATCCCTTTGAAGAATCGAGCATCCTTGGTAACATCGGGGATGAGCGCCGGCCGTCTTTCTCTCAAGACCCACCCGGCCACCCCCAGGTGATCCGGGAACCGCATCTTCTTCTTCCGGTCGTGATCCCCGTCCTTCTCCTCCTCCACGGTTCGGATGAAGTAGAACTCGCTCCGCTCCGGGTCGTGCAGGGCCAGCGACGCCCCCTCTACCCGGAAGACCGTCTC
>JAUWSZ010000273.1 GCA_030609865.1 bacterium
GCACAACACAACACGCTACGCCGCCTTCTCGTCCGAAGATTCCCCTTCGGCCTTGTCGGGCTCTGGGAACAAATCCTGGCCCACGGCCATCAGCGAGTTGATCTCCGAGTAGATTTGCTCGTCCGTAAAGCCGTCCAGGTCGATCGAGTTGGAGAAGCAGGTCGCTGCACACGTCCCGCATCCCGTGCAGAGCGAAGGGTTGACCTCTGCAACCCGCCTGATCAGATTTCCCTTCCTGTCTCGAATCTCTTTTTTCGTGATGGCCTTGAAGGGGCAGATCTCCACACAGTACCAGCAGGCGATGCAAGTGTTCTCGTTCACCTCGGCGACCACCGGGTCCCGCAGCATCTCGTCCCGGGAGAAGAGAATCAACGCCTTGGAGGAGGCGGCCGAGGCCTGGGCCACTGCCTCAGGGATGTCTTTCGGCCCCTGGCAGGCCCCGGCGAGGAAGATCCCCGCGGTGGCGCACTCCACGGGCCTCAACTTCGGGTGTGCCTCGTTGGCGAACTTGTACTGGTCATAGCTGATCCCCAGCTTCTGGAACAGGCCTTCGATCCCGGGCGGGGGCATGATGGCCGTGGCCAGGACGACCATGTCCGCCTCGATCTCGACCGCGGCGCCGGACAGGGTGTCCGCGCCCTTGACGATCAAGTGGTCTCCGGACCGGTAGATCCGGGAAACCCGACCACGGAGGTAAACCGCCCCGTCCTCCTCGATGGCTCGCCGGACGAACTCGTCATAGCCCTTGCCGGGCGCGCGGATATCCATGTAGAACACGTAAGCGGTCCCGTGGTGCACCTTGTGCTTGTAGAGCATCGTGTGTTTCGCCGTGTACATGCAGCATATCTTCGAACAGAACTCGATCCCCTTCGACGGGTGTCGGCTTCCGATACACTGCAGGAACACGACGGACTTGGGTTCCTTGCCGTCCGAGGGGCGCACAATGGCCCCGCCCGTCGGCCCCGAGGCAGAGGCGAGGCGCTCGAACTGGAGGCCGTCGATGATGTCCGGGTCCTCCCCGTACCCGTACTCTCCATAGCCTGTGTAGTCAGGATACGGGCCCTGCTTCTCCGTAGTGTAGAGCTCGAAGCCGGTAGCCACGACGATGCCGCCCACCTCTTCCTCCACGTATTCGTCCGTCTGCTCGAAGTCGACCGCATCGGCCGGACAAACCTTCTGGCAGGCCTTGCATTTCCCCTTCGTGAAATAGATGCAGTGTTCCCGATCGATCACGGGCCGGGCCGGCACGGCCTGCGGGAAGGGAATGTAGATGGCCGTCCGGTTCTTCAGGCCCCGGTCGAACTCGGAGGGGATCTTCTTGGAGGGGCACTTCAGCTGACACTCGCCGCAGCCCGTGCACTTGTCGATGTCCACATAACGGGCCTTCTTCTTGATCGTCGCCTTGAAATTGCCTACGAACCCTTCGATCTTCTCCACCTCGGAGTAGGTGTAGAGCTTGATGTTCGGATGGCTGCCCACATCGACCATCTTGGGCGTGAGGATGCACTGGGAGCAGTCAAGGGTCGGGAAGGTCTCGGAGAGTTGGGCCATGTGGCCGCCGACCGAGGGGTCCTTCTCCACCAGGATCACCTCGTGCCCCCCATCCGCGATATCCAGAGCGGCCTGGATGCCGGCAACCCCGCCGCCGATCACCAGGGCGCGCTTGGTCACGTTGACCCGAATCGGCTCGAGGGCCATGTTCCGCTTCGCCTTCTCCACCATCAGCCGGACGAGCTCGATCGCCTTCCGGGTGGTCGCCTCCTCCTTTTCGTGCACCCAGGAGCAGTGTTCACGAATGTTGGCCATCTCGCACAGGAACGGGTTCAGCCCGGCTTCCGCAACCGCCTTCCGGAAGGTCTTCTCGTGCATGTGCGGAGAGCAGGCAGACACGACCACGCCGTCGAGCTTGTGTTCTTCGATCGCCTTCTTGATCAATGCCTGTCCCGGGTCCGAGCACATGTACTTGTAGTCCATGGCAACCGCCACGCCCCGAATCTGTCCCGAGGCCTTGGCCACACGCGCGCAATCCACGGTACGCGAAATGTTCTCTCCACAATGGCATACGAACACGCCGATCTTGCTCATCGGATTTTTCTTCCCTTGTCTCAGGGGTCAGGGGTCAAGGGTCAGGGGTCGGGCCCTGCCCCGCGACCCCTGATCCGTTATTCTGTCATCCAAAGCTACTTTCTCAGCCCGCCCGCTCCTCTTGTCTCAACAGTTCCTAAAGGAGATTCTTCTCTCGCAGCAGCGGCACGGCGCTTACCATGCCCTTCTTGATCATCACTTCCTTCCCGCTCGCACCGCAGGCAATCCCCAACAGCTGGGTAAAATAGACCACAGGGAGGTTGTGCTCGACCCCGAGCTTTGCGAGGATGCCCTTCTGTCGCATGTCCAGGTTCGCTTGGCACAGAGGGCAGGCACAGGCAACGATCTCAGCACCGGCATCCCGGGCCGATGCGAGAATATCGTTCACCAACCGGAGGACCGCATCGGTCAAGGGCACGGCGTGGCTGGCGCCACAGCATTCCATACGATGGGTCCAGGAAACCGTTTCCGCCCCGGCCGCCTCCAGGATCCGCTCCATGATTGTGGGCTGTTCCGGATCGTCAAAGGCTATCTCCGGCGGTCTGGAAAGGAGACAGCCATAGTAGCAGGCCACTCGGAGTTCGCTGAGAGGCTTGACGACCTTCTCTTTGAGCGCGTTCAACCCGTAGTCCTTGTCGAGGATGTCCAGGAAATGCCGGGTGCGGACCTCGGGATTGAAGGGGATTCCGGAAAGCTCTTCCACCTCGTTCCGTTTCTTCCCGTCCTCGCGCATCTCCCCTTCGGCCTTCTTCATGTTGTGGTAACAGGCGGCGCAGAGAACCGCGACCTGCTGGCTGATTCCCTCGGAAAGGGACAAAAGGAGGTTGGCCACGCCGGAAGCCAGGATCGGGTTGCGCTGGTGGATCGGGGAGGCCCCGCAGCAGACCCAGTCTTCCATCTCCTTCAGCTCGATCCCGAGGCGCTCCGCGAGGGCCAGGGCCGAAGTGTGGTAGTCAATCGCGGTTCCTTTCAACGAACATCCGGGGTAGTAAGCGTATGTCATGGGGGTTCTTCCATCCTTTTTCAGATCAAACCGGACAGCCGAAGGGCTGCTTACGTCTCCGTGCCGGGTCAGTGGCCTGACTCGTCGTGCGTTTCCTGGCTCGCCTTCTTTCCCGCCTCCTTCTCGAAGGCTTCGGCCTTCCTGAAGATCTCGCGCAGCTTCTCGCGGTTCTTCGAGGTGTGGGGCAGCAGGGGCAGTTTCCCCTTGAGCAGCATCTTCGGGCCGAGCCCTACGTCGTGAAAGAGGTCGCCACTCCGCAAGTTGTAGAAGGCGATCATCCCGGGTTCAAACAGTCTTCCGTTGTTCTCGACCGATTTCAGAAACACATCCTGAAAGACACGGGGCTCTTTGACCGGGATCTTCTTCCCCTTCAGCCGGGCCATCTGCCGGACGACGTCCATCACCAGCGCGATGTCGATGTCGTTCGGGCAACGGGCGGTGCAGGTCTCGCAGGAGGCGCAGAGCCAGGGGGTGTTCAGGTCGAACAGGGCCTCCTCCATCCCCAACTGGATGAACCGCAGCGTCTTGGTCGGACCCGCGTCCATCTCCGGGGTCATCGGGCAGCCTGCGGTACACTCCCCGCACTGGTAGCATCGCGCGAGATCCACGCCGGAACGCGCTTTGACCTCCTGCATGAGTCGAATTTCGTCCCCTGACAATCGAATTTGATATTTCATCTCGTTTCTCCACGGACAAAGACTGGGAGGACGGTCCATAATCCATAATGTTTCGGGAGTCCGGGCCACGAGGCGAGGGGCCTGGAAACGCGAAGAACGGGAATTTTTGAGTTTACCCGAAAAACGACTCGCTTTCAAGATGGGGAGGGGCCTTCAAAACGCCCGGATGTTGTATAGGCATAATCTCCCCCGCCGGCCTTGCAAACATCCTTCCAGGGATCTATGATATCCGATCATGGACCGGAAGAGGCCAAAGAAATTCGCAATCATTCTGAACGAGAACGCACACCGGGTAACGCGAAGTCTACTCCGGTCTGCCCAACGCGCTGCCCCCCGGATCGCCCTCTACACGAGCCAAACCAAGGAAGAGGGCTACCAGATCATCAAAGAGGTGCTCGACCGTGGGTATCGCCGAATCATCTGCGGGGGTGGGGACGGTACGCTCGTCCATGTCCTGAGCGCGGCAAAGCAATACCTGGAAGAGAAGAACGCTCGTCTCAACGAGATGGGACACCATGCACGGGAAGGGCTGTCGCGACTCTCACTTCCCGAACTCGGAATCCTCAAGCTCGGCACGGGCAACAGCCTTGCGCCGATCCTGGGAAGCAAGGGAGGCTTGAAGCCTGTCTGGCAGCTCGCGCAAGGGGAGGACTTTCATACCCGGCGGATCCACCTGATCGAATCCGAGGACCGGTGCTTCACGTTCTGTGGTCTCGGCTGGGACGCCCAGATTCTGAACGACTATGTCTGGATCAAAGAGCGGTGCAGGCCACGCCTTCTCTCCCGTCTCTTCCAGAATCTCATCGGGTATCTCGCGGCCATCGCGTTTCGTACGATCCCGAGGCTCCTTAAGGCCCGCAGTCGGGCCGAGGCGACGATCCGAAACCTGGGACCGACGGTGTACCGAATCCGGTCGGATGGAACCATGGAGACAATTCCCTGCGCGCCCGGAGATGTTTTCTACCAGGGGCCCTGCCATGCCATCGGCGCGGCGACAACCCCTTATTACGGCTACGGCCTTAAGGCCTTCCCCGACGCAATGAAGATGCCGGGGTTCATGCAGGTTCGCGTCGTCAAGGCCGGGGTGACGGAGCTGCTCTCCCACGTGCCCGCTATCTGGCAGGGAACTTACAAGAGCCCGAATTTTATAGATTTTCTCGTGGAGAAGGTGCACTTCACCTTTTCGGAAACCATGCCCCTACAGATCGGTGGAGACGCCGAGGGATACCGCAAGGAGCTTGCGCTCGAGGTGTCGGAAACCGCCGTGGA
>JAUWSZ010000649.1 GCA_030609865.1 bacterium
CATCAAGCGGTACCTCAGAAGGATCTTCGCCACGGCCCAGAGACTCGTCCCGCCGGAAAAGGGGATGGACAAGATGCGTGAATCGCAAATCATGCATTTCATCTTCAGCTCCCTGGGTGCGATGATCCTCTTCTACATCTCCGGGCCGATCATCAAGGACATCTGGAAAAGGGATGTTTTTACCAAGAAGATGATCGAGGAGCGAAAACGAGAAGTCATCAACCTCATCTTCAACGGGATCGGGAAACAGTTCGGACTAGAGTGATTCACCGGCTTGAGGGGAGAAACATGGCCCGGGGGACAAGCAAGATCTTTGGCTCGCTCTATTGGCTGGTCATTGTCTCGATCGTGCTGATCAATGCGATTCCCCTGGCAGGCGAATATCTCTTCACGATGCATGGTTGGAAATCCTACTTTCTCGATTTTCATCTCGTCGACGAGCAGGGACGGAGTCATTCGGGGTTGATGGGGCTTGGGTCGATTTCTCTGGCCGATGGCGAAATCTTTCAATACGGATTCGAAACGGGTGGTGACGGGGCCGTAGAGGATCGAAAACAGTACGTGGGCCGTGGAGTGGACGCGGACGGGTTTCACTGGGGAGACAGCGGTTTTCTCTGGAGCGGTATGCTGGATTACCTGCCCGGACGGAGAGGCTGGGTGGACGGCGGCCGGACCGGGCGAGAGATAGAGCCATGGCAGCAAGGGGAGCTTTGCGGGCCTGGGGCACAGTGGGACATTAAGGGTCCCAGTCTGTCTGTTCTTGGCGAGTTTCCGGTGTACGTAGTGGATTTTGAGAATGCCCATTTCAAGATGCATCTGAACTATCGATCGAGGAGCAAGCACTGGTATCACTGGAACGAGGGTGCCACGTTCACAACCGGCGATTTCGGACATGGCAACATGAGCGAGCTTCCGTGCGACGTCACCGGAAGCATCGTGCACAAGACGGACCACGAACGCTACAACGTTTCCGGGTGGGGCCTGATGGAGGATGCCGTCGGTACGCCGTGGAACTGGTTCGAGTGGGGCTCGCACAACTGGTTCTCGTCGAACTACTCGAACGGCTGGGCCGTCGGTTTCTGGCTCGCGCCGGATGACTGGCAGTGGGGATACAACGTATCGCCTCACGAGGCCTGGGTCTATGACGCCTCCCGGGGCGAGTTCTACCACGGGGAAAGGGTGAAGTTCCTGAGCCGGGAGTGGGGCTACGAAGACATCAATGGCATGAAGTATCCGAAGAGCTACCGCGTTCGGGCCGTGACGAATCGGGGAGTGGCGGACATTTCGGCCGAGAGCGTTACCTTCAAGCCCATCCTCGTGGATGTGAAGTACATGCCCCTGGACATCAAGATGGCGTACTCCAAGGGGCGCATGGAGGGAACATTTACCTACTTCGACGGGTCCTCGGTTCCGCTCGAGGACGGCGTGGGAACGATGGAGTTTTTTCCTCGCTACGTGCCGAACATGATCTACATCACGCCCTGGTCTCTTGCCCTCCTGGTCTTTTGGGTCGGTGGCAGGAACATCGTGCAGAACAGGGCGGACAGGCCAAAGGTAAGACAGACCGTCTGGCGGATGGTGGCCTCCTTGTCGGCCATTGTTGCCTTGACGATTGTCTGGTTGTGAGCAGGTGCAGGATCCCTCGAGTGTAGGATAGGGACAGAAAACAGGGGGGCGAGAGACGATGCAGGGGACCAGCGGGAATTCGGTACTGGCGACTCATTCGGGCTGGGATGATTTCGACCTGAAACTGATGAAGATCCTGGGCGCATGTTTGGGGCTGATCTTCATCGTCAGCACGTATCTGCATTTCTGGGCACCCCACGTGTTCCAGGTTCCGCAAACTCCGGTGCCTGACAACACATTCGTCGACATGCTCTACATGGAGATCCTCACCCTGGTGATGGCAGGCCTCTGCGGGGTGCATTGCTACCGTAAGTTCGGGCCTTATGCCACCATGCTCTTCTTCGTGGGCTCCTTTGTCTTCACCGGAACGATGGAAAACATCATGATTTTCGCGGGCCGGTTCGAGTTGATCCCTTTCAAGACCTACTACTTCAACAAGGGAGGCTTCATACTCTACTTCGATGTCCCTCTGTCCGTCTGCCTGGGCTGGTTCGTGCTGGCCTATTCCTCGGTCTACATCGCCGGCCTCATCTTCCCCAAGACGGGTCCGATCGCCCGGGCCACCGTCGCATCGATCATCTGCGTGGCCATCGATCTGTGGTCGGACCCGGTTATGACCCATCCGGCGAACATGTACTGGACGTGGCTGCAGGACCGGGATGCGACCACCCATCTGTTCTCCATTCCCCTGTACAACTTCCCCGGGTGGGTCGGCATCATCTTTTTCTTCGAGGTCCTGTGGCTGTATACGCAGGATTGGCATCTCACTTTGGGTAAGCAGAAGGCAACGGTTCGGTTCTTTGTCTGGCTGTTCGTCTTGATGGCGATGTACCTGATCATGGTCATCGGGATGGAGCTTCTCATCCGCGCCACGCTTCCCCACGTGAACTACACGATAGGAGGGATCTGACATGACGGAGCGAGTGAAAGGATCCTGGTTCGACGTTCTGGTGGACTACTCACCGATCCTGGCCCTGTTGCTGGGCTGGATCACCATCGCGCAAAAGGCAACAAAGGTGGGGAACCCTTACACCTGGGTGGTGGGACTCACGACGCTCCCTGCGCTCTTTGCCGTCCTGTACTCGGGGTGGCTCGTGTACAAGCAGAACAGGGAAACATGAAAGGACGACGACAATGAAACCACAACGCGAGGTCGCGGTCATCGGGGTGGGCATGACCCC
>JAUWSZ010000271.1 GCA_030609865.1 bacterium
CATTCAATTGATAGAAACGCGGGCCACGCCCATCGTTTTGGGTGTGGCCCGCGTTTCTTTTTTCGCTTCTGAAAAGTGGAAATTGTCCTTGTAAAAGGTGTCGAATGGTCATAGGAAAAAGGTGTTGGGGAGGCGCTGGGCGTCACGCAGAGGCCACTCCACTGACGGAAGTTGATTCTCAGAAGATCCCTCTCTGCCCATCACCCGTTGTTGCCGCACGTACGAGCCGCTGTCCGGCAATCGACACCGCGGAAAATCGTCAGACCGCACACCCTGATCCTACGACGAACGAACCTGTCGAAGAACGCTCGGTATTCAAGGACGCGCCTTTATTTGACATCGGGCTGGTTTCGTGAAATATTTTATTTGTTAGAATATATTTTCTATTTTTACAGGATGGAACCTGGTGAAGGAGGGAAAAATGGGCAAAACAACGGGGAGATCGGGGAGAACGGCGTCGAGACTGGTTTTCCTGTGCCTGTTGGTCCTTGCCCCTGGCGGCGCGCTGGCGGGTGTGTCGGGCCCGCTCGACATCCTGCTGACGAACGACGACGGCTGGGACTCCGTGGGCATTCAAACGATGAAGACGGCCCTCGAAACGGCCGGGCACACCGTGACCCTGGTCGCACCCTCCCAGAACCGGAGCGGGAGCAGCGCCGCCTTGACGCTCGATCTGGTCGAGGTCACACAGATGAGCGGGAGCGAGTACGCGGTCGATGGTACGCCTGCGACATGCGTCTTCCTAGGGATCAGTGGGATTCTCGACGCGTATCCCGACCTGGTCGTCTCAGGAACGAACGATGGCAAGAACTATGGGTTTGCGGCCCCATTCTCCGGGACCGTGGGCGCCACCATCGCCGCGATCCGGGCCGGCTTGCCGGCGATCGCGATGAGCACGGAACCGCCAGTGGACGACGAGGCGGACCCAGCGTACACGGAGCATTTCCGGAACGTAGCGAGCTTTGCGGCGGGCTTGATCGACAGGTTGAAGACCTACAACCCGGAACCGGGCGTGCTGCCGAGGGGACTCGCCCTGAACGTGAACTACCCGCCCCTTGCACCCGAGAAGGTGCAGGGTGTGACCGTCGCGGTACAGGGCCGATATTCTTCCGGGATGCTGGCTTATGAACAGGTGTCGCCCGGGGTGTTTACGCCGATCAATGGTCCGCCTGCGCCAGGCCAGGCGGAGGTGCCCTGGGCCGACCGGACCGCCTTCCACGCGGGGTATGTCACGGTGGTCCCGATCGACGGAGACTACACGGCCGGCCGGAATCCACTCATACTGATGTATTATCTCCTGCACGGGCTGCAACCGTGAGCCTTGCAGGGTCCTTTCGCTTGCGGCTTTGCCGCGTCATGAAAGCATCTGAATCAATTGGATGAACGCGCCATCCGGGTCTTCCACAAAGGCAACCAGGCGGTCGGGCCGGGTGGACAGGGGCTCGAGGGCAATCGGGACGCCTTCGGACTTCAGCCGCTCTACCATGGCCGTAACGTCGTCTACCGTAAAGGCCAGGTGGTACAGACCGGTTTGCGTCCTCGGGTCGATCCGGTGGTCGTCCGGGTTGCCTGCCTCGATCTCGATGGAGACGGTATCGTTCCCGACGAAGATGAAGCTCTTTCCGAAGATGTCCTGATCTTCCTGCTTTTCCAGTCCGAGGAGGTCACAGTAGAATCGCAAGGACTTCTCGACATCTGCGGACTTGATCCCCACGTGGTTCCATTTCATGGCATCCCCCGCACCGTATTAGCTCGCGTCCTTTGTCCCGCGCCCGCGCCCGACCACTCGCAACTTCAGAATTCGGTGGCTGTCCCCGCATTCCGTATTCCGCACTCTGCAATCCGAATTCAGAATTCGTGCCCGTGCCCGATTTCATCAGGTGTGCTGTTTCTGTTCGAGGACGAGGACGACGACGAGGACGAGCGATACATCCCTGACCCCTGACTTCTGACCCCTTTCGCCTTTCACCTTTTACCTCTTACGCTTTATAACTCCCCAGGTTTGCCAGCGCAACGCTTCCCGGACTCACGGTGGTCGGGTCGGTCATCACGTTAATGCAAGTCGTTTTTCCCGAGGCAAAGGCCTCCTCCAGAGCGGGCCGGATCTGTTCGGGCCTCTCCACGTAGATCCCCTTGCCGCCGAGCGCCTCGACGAGTTTGTGGTAGTCGACCTTGCCGATCCATGTCCCGGCCTCGATGGCGTGGCCGAGGCGGAGTTCCTGGCTGTGCCGGATCATGCCCCATCCCAGGTCGTTGCTGACCACGACGACGATGGGAAGCTGCTTCCGGATGGCGTTCTCGAATTCCATGAAATTGAAGCCTACGGACCCGTCTCCGATCATCAGACAGACCCGCTTGTCCGGATGGAGCAGCTTCGCGGTATTCGCGTAAGGCAGTCCCACGCCGAGACACCCGAACAGGCCGGAGTCCTGGTAGTGCCCCGCCTTGCGTACGGTTCGCGTCATCCCTGTCCAGATCGCGGTGTCGCCCCCGTCGGCGACAACGATGTCATCCTCTCGGTTCATGAAATCATCGACTTCCCGGGCGAGCCGGAGCGGATGAATCGGTACGTTGTCGCTCTCCCAGTTGGGTTTCGCCTCGGCCTTGCCGTCCACCTCCGCTTTCTTGAGCGCCTCGATCCATCCCTGGAACCCCTGTTGCAGCTTCTCACTGATTCCCTGCTCGTCGATGACCTGATTGCATGCCTTGAGAAAGCCCCGGATGTCACTGAAGATGGGCAGATCGATGCTCCGGTTCCTGCCGATCTCTTCCGGTTCGATGTCCACCTGGACCAGCTTTGCGTCTTTGTTGAACAGCTCGCCGAAGATGTAGTAGAGGCCGATCCGTGTGCCCAGGAAGATGACCAGGTCCGCGCTCATGTTGGCGAACATGGCCGCGCCCGGCCGGATCGCAAGGGAGGATTCGAAACAGAGGGGGTGGGTGTCCGGAATGGTTCCCCGGCCCGCGGCGCTGGTGAAGGCGGGCATTCCCGTCTTTTCGATAAACTCGACGAGGTCCTTTGCGCCGTCCGAGTACCAGGTGCCGCTCCCGGCGATCACAACCGGTTGTTTTGCAGCCTGGATCATCTCCATCAAGCGCGGCGCGTTCTCGTAGTCCACGGGGCGGGACGGGATCCCCGTCCCCATGTACCTGACCTGTTCCGTGTCTGTGAAGGCGTTCAGGACATCCACCGGATATTCCAGATACACGGGGCCCGGCCGCCCGCTGATGGCGGTTCGATACGCGAGATCCAGGAATTCCGGGATGCGTTCCGGCTTGTGGCAGATCAGGGCCTTCTTCACCATCGGTTCGATGACCGGTGCCTGCCGCATATCCTGCAGGTCGAGCTTCTCGATCGACTCGATTCCAACGCAGCCCGAGATGAGAACCATGGGCGCGTTGGAGAAGCGCGCGTTTGCGACGGCGGAGAGGGCGTTCGTGAATCCCGGGCCGGCCGTCACCATGGCGATTCCCGGCTCGCGGGTCATCCTGCCCCACGCCTCGGCCATGAAGACGGCGGCCTGCTCGTGGCGCGTGTCTACGAGCGTTACGGGCGAGTCTTCGAGGTGCTGGTAGATGGGTGTGATGTGGCCACCACTCAGGGTGAAGATGTGTTTGACCCCCTTCTGGATCAACGCCTCTGCAGCCAGTTGCCCACCTTGAATCGATGCCATGGTTTCCTCCTGTTGACGGGACCTATTTTTCTCTTGACAAGGGGTTCCTTCCGACCTAGAATGACAACATGACACTATTCTGACACTCTGTCAAGGAATAAAAAAATGTCCCGCCGCAGTCGAATGGCCCAGGAAAGGCTGGCCAGAATGGAGCTCATCCTAGACAGCGCCGAGAAGCTCTTCGTGGAAAAGGGCTACACCGCGACTTCGATCAACGACATCGCCGAAGAGGCTGATTTCAGCCGGACCTCCATCTATCAGTACTTCAGCAGCAAGGAGGAGATCTACCTAGACATCCTGGAGAGGTATACCGAACCTTTGACAGAACGCCTCCGGCAGGTAACGGCGGATGTGCCGACCGTTCCGGACAAGATCCGGGCCTTTCTCGACGAGCTGCGGAAGCTGAAGCGCGAGAAGTCCAACTTCTTCGAACTCTATTTCATCCAGAGGCATCAGGTGGAACCCCGACTCCCGGATGAATTCAGGAAACAGCTCAACGCGAAGAGAAGGCGGCTCGAGAACGTGTTCCGGGAATTCTACCGGGAGGGGATCGAAAAGGGCGAAGTCCGGGCCATCCGGTTCAAGGATGCGTCGAACCTGTTCTTCGCGCAGATCATGGGCATGATGCTTCTTCACGAATACTACGGGAACGAGTTCGACGTGACCCTGGACGAGCATCTGGAGATGTCGCTTCAACTCTATCTCGAGTTCGTCGAGAAGGTGGACGGGCAACAGGGGAGGTTGCGGGTAGGGGCCGGCGCCGTATGAAGATGCGCGCCTGAAAGCAATCGAGCACTACGGGTTTCCAACAAATCAGGGGAGGGTTGTCATGGCACAGGCTGTACCTGAAGTTGCGGAAGTGTTGTCGCCTCAGGAAGAGCGAATCAGGAAGGGACTGGGCATCGGGCTGGTCAGCGAAGAGGCGCAGCAGAAGAGGGCCAGGATTCACCGGATGCTTCAAGGCTTCCGGGACAGGCCGATCCGGATCAACGTGGAAAGGGCCCGGCTCCTCACCGAATCCTTCAAGGAGACCGAAGGGCAGCCCCTGGTGCTCAGGTGGGGCAAGGCGATCGCCTACATTCTGGCAAACGTTTCGATCCACATCGATGAGAACGAACTCGTCGTGGGCAGTGCAGGCCCGCCGGGCCGGTACGCGGTCTTCTTTCCGGAACTGGAGGAGCTGTTCTTCTCCCAAGAAGTGCATCCCACCGAGCCGGGCGACTCCCTGCTCCTGACCGAGGAGGACGTGGGGGTCATCAACGACGTGCTGAGGCCCTACTGGGAGGGGAGGCAGTACCACACAGCCTTCCTGAACGCCCTGCCCGAGGACACCCGCAGCATCGTTGAGCGGTACTTCATCATCACCCCCACGGCCACGGCCCGTTCCTGC
>JAUWSZ010000063.1 GCA_030609865.1 bacterium
ACAGACGTAGGGCCTGGGGAAGGCCATATACCGGCTCAGCTTGGTATCCCTCACCTTTGAGCCGATCGATAAGACCGCTCCGGTCGGTCTTGAGCGTGTTGGTTCGAAGCACGGTCTGCGGGGCACGCAGGAGCGCGCCCTGGAGTTCGCCGGCCTTCTCCCGGCCCAGCTCCGCTTCCCAGATCCGGGTGAGCCAGGCGGGGAAATCCGCCGCCCCGGCCTGGATGTGACTCGAGGGGAACCCCTCCCCCTCCGCCTTGGCCCGACAGAGCGCCCGAAGGGCCCCATTTACCAGACTCCCGGAGCCTCGCCGACCGAAACGGTTTGCCAAGTTCACCGACTCGTTTACGGCAGCATGATCCGGCACCCGGTCGAGAAACAGGATCTGATAGGCCCCCAGCCGCAGGATCCGCACGACCTCCGGGTCGAGCCGCTCGAGGGGCCTCCGGAGAGACGGTTGCAGGCACCGGTCCAGGCTCCCTCTCCGCCTGAGCGTCCCGTAAACAATCTCCGTGGCCAGTCGGCGGTCACGATCCGGAAGGGAGGCACTCCTTCGAAGCCTTCCGTCCAGGGCACGATCGGCAAACGCCTTCTTCTCGTCGACGGCTGACAGCACTTCGTAAGCGATCGATCGCGGATCCTCGGTTTTCCCCCCTTCATGCTTTCGAAAAGCCGTCATCGTCACCGTTCTCAAGAAACCCATTCCCGCCAAGGTTGGGAACCGGTCTCTCTATCTGGGGGTGCTGTGGGGCCTGACCCCTGTTCCCTGATCCCTGACCCCTTTCACCTTTACCCTTTGCCCTTTCGCCTTGTTCAATTTTCCGATATGGAGGTTCTCCCAACACCTACACAAAAAACGTGGATGTCCCAATGAAAGACTCTACCCAAGTTTCTCCCCCGGCGCCATTCTGTGTCCCCGAAGGAACTCTTCCACCGGCATCCTTCGCCCTCCCTCCAGTTGCACGGACATCAGGCGCAGCGTTCCCCCTGCCGCCCGGACAGTCACGCCTTCATCGTCAACGGAGAGGACATCTCCCGGCTTCCCGTCCGAACCGGCGTCCTTCGCTTCCGCCTCCCACAACCGCAGTCGTTTTCCACCCCAGAAGGTGAACGCGCCCGGCCACGGATCGAGACCGCGGATTCGATTCCGAATCGACTCGGCAGACAGGGACCAGTCGATCCGGCCGTCTCCCTTCTTCAGGATCGGCACGACAGTGGCCATGTCGTGTTCTTGGGGAACAAAGCGGGCCGTTGCCTCCACGATGTCGCGCAGGGCCGGCGTGATGATTCGTGCTGCCAGCCTGGCCAGACGCTCGGTCAGCATCCCGGCGGTCTCGTTCGGACCGATCGCCAGCGAATCGGCAACGAGGAGGTCTCCGGTATCCATCCCCTCGTCCATCCGGAAGATCGTTATCCCGGTCGTCTCCTCTCCGTTGATGATCGCCCACCGTACCGGTGCCGGCCCTCGGTAGGTCGGCAGCAGGGAGGCATGCACGTTGTAGCACCCGTGGGGGGGCAGGGAGAGGACGTCGCGAGGCAGGATCCTCCCGTAGGCGGCCACGACCATCATATCCGGCCGAAGGTCGGCCAGGTCTTCGAGGAAGACCGCGTCCTTGATCTTCTTCGGCTGCAAAACGAGGATGCCGTGGGCCTGGGCCACCTGGCTCACCGGCGGAGTAGAGACCTTCCTGCCCCTGCCGCGCGGGCGGTCCGGCTGGGTGACCGCGCCCACCACGTTCCAGCCATCCTCGAGCAATCCCTCCAGGATGATCGACGCAAAGGTGGGGGTCCCCATGAATACGATTCGAGGGTGGCCTTGCCGACCTCGGCTCAGATCAGGTCCCATGGCAAGTGTCCCGGTTCGAGAAAACGAGCGCGGTCGGTCGTCGCGCCTTTTCCTTTTATCATTATCACGTCTTATCATTATCACGTTTGTGGCAACAATAACAGTTCCGCCCGCAGGCGTGGCTTGACCTAGATGTTGCTTCTCGTGAGGCCTTTTCTCTTCTCGATGAATGAGATAGAGTCTTTCATTGAAACATCCACGTTTTTTGCGTAGATGTTGAGGAAAAGTCATGTTGGCAGGCTGGAGGCTCATCGTATGTTGATCACTGACCTGGACCTCGACCACGTAAAGGGCTTCCTCCCGAAGGAGGAAGGCTTGCATCTCTACGAACGGGCAAAAGAAGCGAGCCGCTTGGGCCCCTGCCTGGAGGTGGGGAGCTACTGCGGGAAGTCGGCCGTCTACATCGGAACGGGGTGCAAGGAGAACGGGAGCATCCTGTTCTCCATCGACCACCACAGAGTCTCGGAAGAACACCAGCCCGGAGAGGAATACCACGATCAAGATCTCTTCGATCAGGAGATCGGCGTGATGGATTCCTTCAAGGCCTTCCGCAAGACCATCGCGGAGGCGGACCTGGAGGACACGGTCGTCCCGATCGTGGCAAGATCAGAACGGGTCGCCAAATGCTGGGCAACGCCCCTCGGCATGGTGTTCATCGATGGGGGGCACAGCCTCGAGGCGGCTCAGGCCGACTACTCGGCCTGGGCTTCACACGTGACGCCAAGGGGATTCCTCGCTATCCATGATATCTTTCCGGATCCGACGAAGGGTGGCCAGGCGCCGTACACTATCTACAAGCTCGCCCTGGCGTCCGGCCTGTACGAGGAACTGCCAATGGTAAGAACGTTGGGGGTGCTCAGGCGATTGTAGCGAAAGAAAGGTGTCAGGAAGAACAAAGGATAAAGGTCAAAGGTGAAAGGCCACGCCTCCCCACCAGGACTATCGCTCGTCCTCGTCGTCGTCCTCGTCCTCGAATTCGGGCACGGGCACGGAAAAGGGCCGGAGGCGGGGACTGACCCCTGACCCCTTGCGGCTTCGCCGCCGTAGGGGGTCGTCAAGCACTGGCTGAGGAAATCCGGATCGGCATCTTCTTGGTCTCGGTCCAGGCCCATTCGAGAGAGTCACCGTTTGCGCTCGCCTCCAGGTAGCCCTTGGCGACGAAATCCCCGATGACCTGCACAACCAGTTTCCCGTCCGCACCCGTGATCTTACCGATTTTCGCCGTGAGAAGGGCCTTTTCCGCCTCCGGATCCAGGGGGTGATCGTTCGACGGGAACCGGCAGTGCTCCTCGATGATGTCCTCTGAGAGGAGCCGGTAGGTGAATTCCAGACGAACCTGTCCTTCCACCCTCAACCCCTCGTCCGGCGTTGTCTTGCCCTGCCGGTGGCGTTCCTTCATGTCCTCCCAGCGGACGTTGTTCTTCTCTTCGAACTCGTCCACAAAGGCCTGGGTCTGTTCAGCGGAAAGTTGGGACGTTCTCACCACGGGCCGGTTCGCATCGTAGAGGGACCAGTCGTTGGTCAGAATTTCCAGATCATACTGATCGATCTCCTCCCGAACCGTGGTTCCCGGAAGGGGGGCCAGGAAGTGGTATCCGTAAATGATCTCCAGCGAATCCGCGTACTCCTGGGTCTGACGGAGAGTCTCCGGAGACTCGCCGGGAAGCCCCACCATGAACGAGGCATGAGGCGTGATACCGACATCTCTGCAGATCTCGACAGCCCTTCTGCCCTGATCCAGGGTGATCCTCTTTCGGATGCGCTTGAGCATCTCGGGGCTGCCGGTCTCGATCCCGAAGCTGACCGAGTCGCATCCGGCCTCTCGCATCAGGCGCATCACACCCGCATCCATGATGTTCACCCTGACGAAGGCGCTCCAGTCGAATCGGAGATCTCGCCTGAGGATCTCCTCACAGATCGCCCGGGCTCGCGCCTTGTTCGACAGGAACAGGTCGTCTGCAACGTTGATCCGGGTAAACCCGTAGGAGAGGACCTCCTCGATCTCATCGACCACGCTCATGGGGCTCCGGTACCGGACCCTGTGGCCCACCATGCGCCTTCCCTGGCAAAAAATACACTGGTACGGGCATCCCCGGCTCGTAATGATGCTCACCGGAAACCCGAGGGCCTGATACCTCGATACGGGCAGCAGGTGCCGGGCAGGGAACGGTATCGTATCCAGGTCTTGAATCAGTTCCCTTGCACCCGTGTGGACGAATCGGCCGTCCTCGAGGAAGGCGATTCCATTGATTTGGGACCATGCCCCCCGGTCATGGGTCAGGGGCAGGAACTCCGCAACGGTTCTCTCGCCCTCACCCAGGACGAGGAGATCGATACCGGGGTAGGCCCGAAGCGTGTTTTCCGCATCGAACGTGACGTGGGGGCCCCCCATGACCGTCAGGGCAGAGGGCCGAATCGCCTTGGCCGTCTCGACGATTTCAGCCGCCGCCGGGAAATTCATCGTCACCGACGTGGAACCCACGAGGTCCGGCTGGAAGGCCTCGAGCTCCCGCCTGAGCTTCTCCGGGCTGTAGCGCGAAACGATGTAGTCCAGCACCCGGACCTCGGCGCCGGCAGCCTCGAAGGCGGCTGCGACGTAGGTGACACCCAGGGGGGGCGCAGGGGCCTCCTCCAGGGGGTAAGGCGGCGCGATAATAGCTACTCTCATAGTTCAATCCTGTGGCCAATCGTCCTCGTCGTCGTCCTCGTCCTCGAACTCGGGCATGGGCGCGGGGCTGGGCGGCTCAAGATTCCTGCCCACCCATTCATAATTCAAGACCTGACCCCTAATCGCCTTTTCTTGGGAAGAAACTGTACCGCATCCAATCCAGGAAGGTGTTGCCCCCGAGCTTTTCCCTGTCGATCCGGTCGATTTCTTCGAAGAGCTCGGTCGGGTCAGCATACCACTCGGCCCTCGTCTTGATCTTCCGGTCCGCATCCAGGGGCTTGATCACACGCGCGGGGCTTCC
The DNA here is from genome assembly GCA_030609865.1 of bacterium. The sequence goes on from JAUWSZ010000063.1 coordinate 4,816, forward strand.
CGCGGCGATCGTGTTGGCAGGGATGGAACTCGTCACCACGGAACCCGCTCCGATGACGCTGTTTTCCCCGATCGTCACCCCCTTGCAGACGATCACGCTGTCGCCGATCCACGCATTGTTCTCGATTCGCACGGGCCCACTCTTTCCGACGATGGCAACCCGGTTGTAGATGTCATGCCAGTCCGAGTCGGTGACGTAGGCCCCGCTGGCGAACATGACATTGTCCCCGACCACGATCTCGGTGGCCGAACTCAGCCGCACGCCCGGGCAGATCAGGCAGTAGTCGCCAATACGGATACCGGCAGGGTTCTCCCGGTTGGACCAGACGGTCAGCCTCACCTTCCGGTCACGCGCAGCAATCACGTTCACGTAGTCCCCAACTTCGATCGGGGCGCCGAAGAGCTCGACATTCCAGGGCCGGATGAATGTGTGGCCCTTCCCGAGGGAGGTGAACTGGGGACGCAGGAAGTGCTCTACGTAGAAGTCCTGAAGCTTGAGGTATGCCTTTTTGACTCGATACGGACGATGATCGCGAAGCATTGGATGTTACTTGCTCCTAGCTTGCACCCTGCCAGGATTCGAGGTCCCCTCGGATAGGAGGGGCAGGCACTCCTGTTCCCCTTCAAAAGGCTCGAGGGAACCGATCCTCCTCGCATCCCGGGAGATTTCTGCAGATGACGAGAGGCCGGAGCCGTTCCAGACTTGATGGCTGAAAAGCCGGCTGGCGGGTGTCATGTGGTAGAGGGCGTCGGCTGCCATGAGCACCACGGCGTTTGTCCAGGTGAGCTTGTCTTCCGGCCAGATGACCATGTCCGGAAAGGTAAACCCGCACCAGTAGGATCCGTCCTCAAAGGTTCGGTCCTGAATCCAGCCGAATACGATCTCTGCCAGCTCCCGATTCCCCATGGCCGTCAGGGCCAGGGAGAGCTCCGAGGTTTCCGCCACGGTGATCCACGGATGGTCGGAGACACAGCGGACCCCGAGGCCCTTTACGACGAACTTCTTCCAGTACCGGTCCAGCCGATCTCGGGCCTCCTGGCCGGTGAGCGCTCCGGACAGCATCGGATAGAACCAATCCATCGAATAGCGAGACTTCGTTATGTTGAACAGATGAGATCTGGTCTGAATCGCAAGGCGGAGTTTCTTCATGGCTTCCGCCCAGGCCGGCCTTTCGTAGCCGAGCCTGTTCGCAATCGCCAGCCCGCATTTCAGGGCCATGTACACCGAGCTGGACCCCGTTAACAGGGCCATCCGATCCACTTTGCCCATAGGACTGATGGCCCAATAGATCTCACCGGTCGGAGCTTGCAGTCTCACGGCAAACTCGAGGGCGGAGGACACCGTTTCCCACATGGCCTCGAGAAAAGACCGGTCTTTCGTTATCAAGAAATGGTGCCAGACGCCGACCGCGATGTAGGAAGACATGTTCGTGTCGAGCGTCTTGTCCTCAGGAACGCCCTTCATGTAGGAGGCGTACCAGCTCCCATCCTCACGCTGCATTCTCGCCATCCACTCAAAGGCGAGTTGGGCTTCGCGCAGATAGCCGCCGATACTGAGCCCCATCGCCGCCTCTACATGATCCCAGGGATCCGTCTTCTGTCCCTCGCACCATGGAATCTCCCCTGTCTTCCTCTGCCTCTCCGCAATCCGGACAGCCACCGTTTCCAGGGCGACAGCCAGCTTCTCCACGCTACTCGACATCTTGGCTCCCATTTCCATTCCCCGCCTTTTTCAGATAGAGCACACAGCTTTTCGCCACGAAGGGGCTCATCAGTTTTTCGAGAATCCGACTCAACCATGGGCGTTTCTCGATATCCCACACGAGGAAATCATGGTACAGCTTCACAAGCCGTGAATTCTCGTTCTCCAAGCCGACGATGCACTTGAGCCACCAGTACGGTGCGTGCAGGCCATGCGCTTTGCCTGTGTCGAAACAGACCAGGCCCGCCTCTTCGAGCTTCCGGATCAGTTCTCGCTTCCTGTATATCCGTATGTGTCCGCCCGGCTCGTTCCGGTAAGTCTTGGACAGGGCCCAGCAGATCATCTCGGGCATGAACCGGGGAACGCTTACGGCGAGGGTCTCCCCAGGCTTGAGAACCCGGGTGATCTCCCGGATGGCCTGGGCCTCGTCCGGGATGTGTTCCAGCACCTCGGAGCAGATCACGACGTCGAAAGAATGATCGGAAAAAGGCAGCTGCGTGATGTCACCCGTGAATATGCCCCATCCCGCTTCTCCGCCCTCGCCCTCCTTTTCCATCAGCCGCATCATGTTCCGGGCCTTGGTCACATCCTCGCTCTTCATGTCCAGGCCCACGACCTGCACGCCCGGCCTCTTAAAGGCCTCGTACAGATGGCGACCGTTGCCACACCCCGCGTCCAGGACCCGCACCCCCGGCTTCAGTTCAATTTTCGAGAAATCAACCGTTAGCATGCATTGCCTCTCTGTAGACCTCGACCATCCTATCCGCCGCCCGCTTCCACGTGAAGTGCTCGTGCACCCTTCGGCACCCCTCTTCACCGAGTCGGTGTCGTCTCTCCGGATCATCCAGGAGAGAAACGATGGCGCCCGCCAGGGCCTGGGAGTCGCCGGGGGGTACGAGGACCCCGGCATCGCCCACCACCTCCGGAAGGGCACCTCCTGTCGTGCTGACGACCGGTGTCTTGCAGGCCATTGCCTCCCCGGCCGGGAAACCGAACCCTTCGTACAGGGACGGCACCACCGCAAGGGTTGCCCGGGCATAGTAGTGAGCAAACTCTTCGTCTTCGATGCGCCCCGTGAATTCCACGAACCGACCGAGGGCAAGATCTCTCACCAGATCCTCGACCCCCTTGTCCTTCCTCGGTTTGCCGATGACCGTCACTTTGATGTCTCTCTGTTTCGCGATGGAGGCCGCGGCTTCCAACAAATAGCGGAGGCCCTTGATGGGCACATCCGAACTGGTGGTCGTAATGATTCGATTCTCCTCCCGCTTCACGTCGGGAAGGGGCCGGAACGTTCCGGTGTCGATGCCGTTCGGCACGACATGAAGCCTCTGGGTCGGGATGGCGAAGGCCCGGGCCACATCCTGCCTGGACTGTTCGGAGACCGTGATGACGTGCGAGAGATTCCTGGACACCTTTGTCTGCATGCCCACAAAGGAATACCATCTTCGGATCTTCAGCTTCTTCCACCACCACCTCACGCTCTCGAGCTCTGCTTCCCTGTCGACCATGATCGGGTGGTGGATAGTCGCCACCAGGGGAAACCCCAGCCGTTGAATCTTCAGAAGCCCGTATGCAAGACATTGATTGTCATGGATGACGTCGAATTCCCCGATCCTCTCCCTCAGAAAACGGTAGGCCCGGAGCCCGAAGGTGCGGGGTTCAGGAAAACCTCCTGTCGACACACCCGCCCACTCGAGGACATTGATCCCTGAGCGCAGTTCGCTGGGCTTCGGGATTCGAAACAGGGCCTCCGGATTGTAGAGATCCAGGCCCTCGAGTTGATGAAGACGAACATCTTCGTCCAGATGCGGATACGGGGGACCGGATACGACATGCACCCGGTGTCCGAGATCCCGCAGCGCCCGGCTTATCCTCTTGATGTAGATCCCTTGCCCCCCGCAGGTCGGATTCCCACGGTAGGTAAGCAGACAAACCTTCAGAGGTTTTCCGTTCGTTCCTTCTCTCTCGTCGGCAGGAAGAATGGTCATGCTCACCACAACAACGGCCGGTGTACGGCAGAGGGCCTCTAAAACTGCTATAGATTACGAGGACCTACAGGAAATACCGGGTGTCAAAAGATGTTTTCCCCAGGAGCCTCAACGGAAAAGGGGAAAAGAGTAGATAGTATATGAGAC
>JAUWSZ010000040.1 GCA_030609865.1 bacterium
ATCTGCAGCGGGGCATCCTGCTGCGCGAGGGGTGGAAGGCCAGGGAATCGGATGTCCCCGCAGGATTCAATTTCACCGAGCCGGTTCAGTCCGACATGCTCAATCCTCAACTGCTCGTGCCGGGCCCCACAGAAGAGCCGGTCTCTGTAAGGGGGAATGTCCTCGACAGGGAAAAATTCGAGGCGATGCGACAGGATTTTTACGAACTTCGTGGGTGGGATCCCAAGACGGGCCTGCAGACGCGCCGGATTCTCGAACGGCTCGGCCTGTCCGACATTATCCCGGAGATGACAACGAGAGGGCTGGTTGCCTGAATCGAACCCACCTTCAAATGAACCGGTTCATCCTCTGTCTTCGCTTTTCCACAAATGACACCCTCCGTTCTTGACAAGTCGTATGAATACCCCTCATAAATAGAAGCGTTGGCCAAGAACCCTCTTCTCAAGGAGGGACAGAATGACAAAGGAGAAGAACCATGGAAAGTTGGCTGCAGGAAGTCGAACCCCTGACCCTGAAGGGGCAGATCGCAGTACCCTATACGTGGTGGGTCGGCGAAACCGGAAGCCGTTTTCTCATCGCCCTTCGGGACGAGGGAAAGATCCTCGGCAACCGCTGTGACAGCTGCAACACGGTTTTCGTGCCGCCACGGAAGAACTGCGGCAGGTGTTTCGTCGATACCGGGGAGTGGGTGGAGCTCAGCGACCAGGGGGTTGTGAAGGCCCACACCATCGTCCGGTTCTCCCACCCTCTTCAGCCTGTGGAACCCCCGTTCGCGTACGCAATGATTCAGCTCGACGGGGCGGACGTGAGCCTGGTCCACCTGATCAAGAAAGACCTGGACAAGCTGAAAAATGGCGTCCGGGTCCGGGCGTGCTTCAAGGAACAACAGGAGCGGAAGGGACACATCCTGGACATCGACGGTTTCGAGATCATCTGATCCCCTCGGGTGGAGGACGAAATGGACAACATAGCCATTGTGGGCGTTGCACAAACCAAGTACGAGCGAAAGAAGAAAGACAAGACCTACTACGACCTGGTCTATGAAATGACCCGAGAGGCGATGGACGACGCGGGCCTGACCCTCGAGGACATTGACAATGTGATCACCGTGTCCAACGACTTCCTCGATGGGCGAACCATTTCCTCCATGGGCGTGGGGGATGCGGCCGGGGCCCACGACAAGAACGTATCCACCGTCGAGGGGGATGGGACGTTCGGGGCATTCTATGGAGCCATGCGGGTGCTCGGCGGGTTCCGGAGCACCCTGGTCGTGGTTCACGCCAAGGGAAGCGAGGGGGACGTTCGAACCGTCACGAACGGCATGTTCGACCCCATATACCAGCGCCTGCTCGGACTGGAGGCGGTCAGTTCCTCGGCACTCCAGGCGAGCATGTACATGGATCGTTACGGGCTCACCGAGGAAGATTTTGCCAAGGTTTCGGTTAAGAACCACGGTAACGCAAAGAACAATCCGCTCGCTCATCTCCCCCTGGATCTGACCGTCGATGACGTAATGGGTTCGGAAAAGATCGCGGACCCGATCAAACGGCTGGACTGCAGTCCGGTGAGCGACGGCGCGGCGGCCATCATCATTGCCGACGAAAGGCACGCCCAAACCGCGAGAACCCGGCCCGTCTGGATCAAAGGCATCGCCCACTGTTCGGACGAGTATTTTCTCGGTGATCGCGACCTGGCCGAACCGAAGGCCTTGGGGGACGCTGCAAAGAGGGCGTACGCAATGGCCGGCATCACCGACCCGATCAAGTCCCTCGATGTGGTGGAACTCTACGATGCTTTCAGCTACATGGAGCCCCTTTGGTTGGAAGGTTTCGGTCTTTGCGGCCCGGGACAAGGCGGGAAACTCCTGGACAAAGGCATCACCTCCATGTCCGGGTCACTGCCCGTCAACCCCTCCGGAGGAGTCCTCTCCGCGCATGCCATGCTGGTGGCCGGATTGGCCCGTATCATCGAGTCGGTTCTCCAACTCAGGGGAGAGGCCGGCGAGCGGCAGGTGGAAGGGGCAAAGACGGCACTGGCTCACGGCATCAACGGACCCTGCGGCCAGAGCCACTGCGTGTGGATTCTGAGCAACGAGAAATGAGAGGTACACCATGGCACAGAGAGTTGCAATCGTCGGCACCGGTCAGACCGACCACAAGAGCCACCGGCCGGATGTGAACGGCCGGGAGATGATCCACGAGGCGGTCACGCGTGCCCTGGAAGACTGTGAGCTGACCATCCGGGACATCGACGCCATCGTGATCGGCAACATGGACCATTTCGAGTCGATCAACTACGTGGACACCTGGAGTGTCGAAGGTTCCGGCGGTGTCATGAAGCCGATCATGAAGGTGACCACCGGAGGAACCACAGGCGCCTCGGTGGCCATTGCCGCCTACTATCACGTCGCTTCCGGGTTGTTCGACAGGGTGCTGGCCATCGGTTGGGAGAAGAACTCGGAGAGCGATACCACGGCGGCCATCATTACCTGCAGCGACCCGATCTGGGACCGGTTCTCCTATTCCGGGGCCATCCCAAGCCTGGCCACCGAAGCGAGCGCATACATGAAACAGTACGGGGCCACACAGGAAGATGCGGCACGGGTGGCGGTGAGAGACCGCAACAACGCCATGAACAACCCCCACGCCCACCTGCGCCGGCCCATCACCCTGGAAGACGTCATGGAATCCCCCATGCTCGCCTACCCGATCAAACTCCTGGATGTCTGCCCCCGGACGGACGGCGCTTGCGCGGTCGTATTCGCGGCAGACGGGACGGCCCAGAAGATGGCGCCGAAGCCTGCCTGGGTCCACGCTTCCTCGGTCCGCCACACTTACACCTGGTTCGGGGACTCGACCGACTACGACGCAGGGCTCGTTTCCCTGCAGCGGGCTTCCGAGGAGGCGTACCGGAAGGCGGGCATCGAAAATCCTGCCGAAGAGCTGGACGTGGCCGAACTCTATCTTCCTTACACCTATGCCGGGCTCAAATGGATGGAAGACCTCGGATTCTGCGGGCCTGGTGAAGGCCCACGGTTCGTAGGTGACGGGCACACCGAAATGGATGGGAAGATCCCGGTCAACCCGTCCGGCGGCGTGATCAGCACCAACTGTATTGGCGCCACCGCGCTGCTGAGGGTGGCCGAAGCAGCCATCCAGCTGATGGGCAAGGGGGGAGCGCGCCAGGTCCCGGATGTGAATCTGGCCCTCGCAACCGGCTTCGGTGGTTGCTTCTGGTCCGACGTCATGATCCTGGGGGCCGAGCGCCCCTGAGTTCAGAAAGGAGAACCTTTCCATGACAACAGAACGAGATTACGACAAATTGCTCACGGTGACCCTGGAAACACCCATGCCCTACGAGTGGTCCGTCGGCATTCACGGGAGCCGGTTCTTCCAGGAGATCAAGGAGCGGCAGCGGTTCATAGGGATTCGCTGCCCGGAGTGCGAAAAAGTATATGTACACCCGAGACGGGTCTGCGGTCCCTGCTTCATCGAGATGGACGAACTCGTCCCCCTCACGGACCAGGGAACCCTCCGGGCCTTTTCCGTCGTCAATTATCCCTTCCTCGATCCGGATACCGGTGCGCAGCGCCCGATCCCCTATACCTACGGCTACATACAGATGGACGGGGCAGACAGCATCTTCTCCCACATCATCAACGAGACGGACGTAGAGAAGATCGAGGTGGGCATGAGGGTGAGGGCCGTTTTCAAGTCGAAAGATGAGATGCAGGGCCACATGAGCGACATCACGTACTTTGACATCATTCGGTGATGGCTGTGAACAACTCGAGGAGATTTAACTTTAACTATTTAATGCAACTAGCTATAATAACTAACTATTTAAGCATTGTAAATTGTTAGAGATGATTCGAAGGAATCCCTGTCGGCGAGGTTCGAACTCAATGGCCGTACAGGTTCATCAACCAGGAGAACGGGGCCGAGATCCTGCCGAATGCCGTGCCCAGGATCCTCGCCGTCCTTCCGTACCTGCCCACGCCCGCAGGCGGGTTGAGCGGCGGAAACAGGGGTTCTCCCCGGTTGCCGGCACCGGACAGCCTCTCCTCAAATCGAAGCAACGCATCCAGCTGTCCTTCTTCCCGGATCGGATAGAAAGGGCATTCTCTCGTCTCGTCTTCCCTGCACTGCTTGACGAGTTCCTCTTCAGGCACGCAAGGGGTTCTCATCCTCATCGGGCAGTTCCCTGCCGTGCAGATTCCATTCGTCACGCCCATAATGCAGACACAGCCGGGAATACAGGTCTCCGGGCCGCCCACGTGTTCCCAGTCCACATCACGCCCCCCTGCACCGAGCGTATCACAGAACGGAACGACCCTCTTCGTCCCATCCGTGATCCAAAACAGGGTCTTGACCCCCATGGAACAGCTGCACACCCCGATCGCATCCGACTTCCTGATTTTCCTCCTGAACTGACGAAGCCTTTGATACAGGATCGAGTGCGCACACAAGGCCGCCACCCAGCACGCATCGACCTGGATGCCCCTTTCTTGCAGGAATCCCTCGAGCTTCTCGAAAGCAGGATCGGCCGTCGCCCCTGAGCTTGCCCCACACCATCCACACCGAAGGATGAAGATACGCTCCACACCGTCCAGCAACGCGGACAGCTCATCTTGAGGCTTGTATTCTATCTTGATGGACACGTTGTTCTTTCAGAGGACGAAGCCCCTCAGAACCGGATCTTCCGAACCGGGGGCTGATCCGTCACCGCACTCATCACGGCAAAAGGCCTGGACAAGCGCGCGAACACGGCGGCAATCGAATGCTTCGACCACTTTCGCTCGCCCTTGAGCGGCCTGGAGATCTCAAACAGGGGCCTTCGCGGCTCCCCCTCCTGTTGCTTTCTTCTCAGGGTTCGTTCATACGAGACGAGTCTGTCCAGCAGCTTCTTCTCCTTGACGAAGAAGAAGGGGCAGTCTCGTGCAGGATCCTCCCTGCATTCCTTTACGATCTCTTCCTCCCTCCTGCACGGGACCCGCAGGCCCTGCACGCAATTGCCGACCGTGCAGATCCCGTCCGTGAATCCCAGCACACATTGGCCACAAGCGGAACACGAGGAGAGGAGTGGGTTGTCTACTTCGTTGTAGTAGGCACAGCAATAGATGCTGCTCAAGTCGAGGAAGGGAATGACTCGCTTCTTCCGCTTCATGACGAGGTGCACACTGTTCACACCCAGGGGGCAGCTCACCATGCCGATCGCATCGGCCTGGTCGATTTTCTTTCCGAACTGCTCGATGCTTGCCTGCATGCCATAGGGGACGCAGGGGCAGAAGACGATGCGGTTTCCGGTTACCTCGATCCCCTTGTCCAAGAGGTAGCCCTCGAGTCTGCGCTTCGCCTCGGCGCTGTGCTCCCACCAGAGAGCAGGGCAGATCCCGCACCTCAGGAGAAAAAGGCGTTCCACCCCCTGCAGGGACTCTTCGATCTCTTCCCTGGGTTTGTATCGAGTGAGCGCGGGCATCGTGCCTACATCAGCCCCAGCTTCATCGCGATGGAGAAGCCGAACTTCTCCAACGGCGACATCCGCCAGTGATCTCCCGCGTCAGGCAGCTTGTCGAGTGTCGCGAGCATGTCGGCCATGTACTCGCCCATGTGGGAGACATAGTCCGGCTTGCTTCGGTTCGTGAAGTATGGGCCGGAGAAGAGCTGCATCAAAGAATCGAGGGAGATGATCCCGCCCTTCCGCTTCTCCTGGAAGCCCTCCCATCTGCGAAGATGTTCTTCCGACCGGAAGAAGAGCATCGTGCTTCAGGAGTAAGGGATGTTGAACATCCATCTTCCGATCGGGACGGAGACATAGCCGATCAGCCCCTTCGGCTCCTCCAACTCGATTTTTCCGTCCTTCACCTCGACCCGTATGGGCTCACCGCAATCGAGGCACACAGAATCGATTTGCACCGTCTTACCGGGAAAGAGCCAGCAGACCGCCAGCGATTCAAAAGCTCACTGGCCGAACCACTTCTGTTCCCCGTCGATCGTCAAGCGGTAATGGGTCGGGAGGTTGTTGAAGGGGGCAAAGGAAATGACGGTGTCGCCCTTCGGGTAGAGCCAACCCGCAAAACCGCGGATTGAAAAGAGCTTGTGGAGCGCTGCCCGGCCTTCCCTGGGCGACACGCCCAGCTCGGCCGCGATCTCGGTGTAGTGTGGCGCCTGCCCCGTGTCCATCATTCCTTTCATGATGACACTGTATGTCCTGTCCAACAGACTCGGTTCAGCCATAGAGTTCTTCCTCCTCCTACTGAAATGGTAGAGTTTCCCCCTGTCAGCGTATAGGTATCATACCAGATCAAGGACGAAGAATCGAGGGCATGCGACACTCTAAAGAGGAGATATCACCGGTTTTTTCTCCCTTGGCGTTGCCGAAGAGAAGCTGGGATTCAGCCAGCACCGTACCAAGGTGACGTCACGACTCAAAGGCTAGCTACCTGGCTTGTTTCGCTTGTGTTGTTCCCTTATCGCAGCGAGGGCATCGGAGAGGACGGGCAATACGAGCTTGTCTTTCTGCCTTCCAGTTGCCTCCTTGCTCTTGATGATTCTCTCCAGCGACAGGACGGGTACTTTCAACCTGCCCAAGGGAATGCGAAGGCAATACTTGATTTCCTCTTCGAACGTCTCAAGCCCATGCATGTGCATCACTATGTCAAACAGATTGACGGATTTGCCCTCAAACATCGGGGGATTCATTCCTGCAGGGGGGACGTAAGAGCCTTGGACCTTCTTCAAGGCACTTTCAATGCCTGGATCCTTTAGATCCCTGAACCACAGATCCACGTCCTGCGTCACGATGGGTGCGCCCTGCAGTGCCGCTGCAGAAAGCCCTACAATCATGAAGTCAACTTTCTGACGGACCAGTTCCCTGAGGAAGTCAGCCTCTTGATCGGTGAAAATCAAATCTTTGGCCACGTGTCAATGACCTCCGGAGCCGTTCGATGGGTTTTTCCTGTAACAGGAGCAGGGTATGTCTTACGTTTTCCCGATCCGCTTGTTTGTGCTGGCTCAACACCCGTTCCAACTCTTCCAACAGCGACCTGAACCTGTCTGCCTCGAGGCTTGCTTCGTCCATAAAGGAAGATGGTTTTACGCCCAGCCGACCTGCAATGGCGATGATGGAGTTGGGCAGCACGGTGTCTTTGCGGGCCAGAGAATAGTACGCGTTCTTGCTGACGCCGGCCTCTTGCAAGAGTTGATTCAATGAGAGCCTCTTGTTCCGGCACAATCTCTTCAGTTTTTTGCTTGAGATTTTCATACCCGAATAGTACCAAAATTTGGTACTACTTGTCAAGAACATGTCGCCGAAATCACGTCCGTATACGCTACCACAAATATGTCTGACTTCGAGGATCCACCGTCCGACAAATATGTTTAGTTCTCAATAGACATGTTTCATTGGGCCTGAGCCACCTTTTCCTCCAGGGTCATCCGCCCCAGCAGGTCCCGCACTCGGTCTTCAACAGGCAGGCTGAGATCACGATAACTGACTTTCGACATCTTTCTCCTCATGATTGGAAGGAGCCTGAACCCGCGCGGTCCTTACCTGTCTGCTAGTCGCAATCGGTTCTTTACTGTCTAAGTCTATCTCGTCCTCGTCTTAGATCCTGTGCCACGCGCTTTCTCCACGCACATAGTTGAGACATTAGCAGCTAACAATTAGCTGTTAGGTATGGGCTCCCAGCGATTGCCCCCCCGACAGGATGCCCTCGAAGGTGGGGCGGTGGGCTAATACCTAAAAGCTAACGGCTAATTGCCAAGAGAGCCTCTGCCCTTTGATGCCGGACTACAATCTCCTTTCTTCGATTCGAGGACGAGGACGACGACGAGCGATAATGGGGCAAATACCATAGCTAGATTACACAACTCAAATTGGAAAAAATCACGGACAGGACTCTTGAGCCGCGGGACTAACGGCGGCCCATCCTGCGGATCGCTGCGGGGGTGAACATGTCCAGGGGATACTTCTCCTTGAAGCTCCAGGGCAGGCCCTCGTTCGTCATGCCGAGGGCAACGTAGCGGCCATTCTGCAGGTCGTGGTGAACCTCCATGACCGGGCCGACCATGGGCCGGTCGTAGTAGTTGACCGTGTGGTCCTCGGAGACACGCCAGATCTCACCCCGGTTATCGTAGAGATCCGCCACCAGGATCGTCCAGGTGTCTTCGTCCATGAAGAAGGTTCGCCTGGAGTAGATGTGCCTCGTTCTTTTCTTCAGCTTCGCCTCCACCATCCATACCCGGTGCAGTTCGTACCGCAGGAGCTCCGGGTTGGCGTGACCGGGCCGGATGATGTCCTTGATCTTGTAACGCGGGTTGTGGACCTTGTAGGAATTGTACGGGACAAACATCTCCTTCTTTCCGACCAGCGTCCACTCGTAACGATCCGGCGCACCGTTGTACATGTCCAGCATGTCGCTCGTCCGTTGGCCATCCGACGACACGGACGGCAAGTCGTAGGCCACGTTCGGCGCCCTGCGCACCCGCCGCTGCCCCGGGTTGTACGTCCACGCCTTCCGAGGCTCCTTGACCTGGTCCAGGGTCTCGTGGACGAGCAGAATCTGGCCTGCCATGCGGCCCGGATCGAGCACCTTCCCCAGGAAATAGATCAGCCGGTTGTTGATGGTCTCGGCGGTCGCGCCCTCCACCGAGTAGGGAAACAAGATCTTCTCTTCCACCGTCACATTCGTGTACGATCCCCCCGGCAAAGGTGCAACAACAGAGTAGACCCGATGGACCGTGTCGTTCCGGAATCGCGTCAGATGGTTCCAGACCACCTCCACCCCTTCCTTCGGAATCGGGAAGGGGATCGACTCCCGGGCGTTTTGGAACCCATTTCCCCCCTCCACGAGTTCCGCCGTCGTAGCATTCCTGACGGCCCAGTCATAGATCCGCTGCGGGTACGAGGCACTCCGCCGGGTCGGGTACACATTCATCTTGAAGGTGTTCGGGTAGAGCTTGAATAACCCCCTCTGGCCGGGCGACAGTTTATCCGCATATTCCGCCATATCCGCTGCTGTGATCGTAAACAGGATCTTGTCAAGCGAAAACGGGTCGACATAATTCCCGCCCTCTTCGTAACCCTCGGGCAGTTCCTTGATGCCTCCCTGCCAGGGGGGGATGGTTCCGTGCTCGTTCCCCTTCGGGTCCGCCCCCAGGGGCGTAAGAGTGCCGTCCTTCAGCTTCTCCGCTTCCTCAGCCGAGACCTTGCCCTCGGCGTTCGTCACGGCCAGAAGCAAAGTCAGGATGCATCCACAAACAGAAGCCCCGCTGAACACTCTTTTCATCTTTTCTCTCCTCGTTTCTGTCGGCCCTAGAAGGTAACGTTCATGCTGAACGAGAGAAAGTCACGGTCGTGGCGTAGATTCTGCTTTCCGCCGCCGAAGTACATTGTGTACGACAACGTTGCCGAAACCTTGTGAAGATAGATACCTCTCAGCATCAGGGTCATGATCTTGCTTCCCTCAAGGAAGTTACTGATCGGAGAGGGCGTAATTCCCTCCACGTCGTGTGACCACGCAAACACAGGTTCAAGCGTGATGGCGCCGATCACATTGTTGAAGGTCAGTACCGTCGCGATACGGTAACCCCACGAAAAGGGATCCGCAGAGTTCCCTTGCTCGGTGAGCGGCTGTATACCCGCCTCTGTGAAGAAGGGGTTTGCGCTCGTGCTGGTGCCCGGTGCTTCGTAGCGGAGCACATCTTTGTCCTCCATCCCGAAGAACCAGGTGCCGCCGGCTTCGCAGAGCAACGCGATCGCGTCCGCGCCCAAGGTAGGCCCAAACAATTTGGTAAACGTTGCCTGGGCCTGAAGCATATCCTTGCGCTCAAACCCGGAGACATACTCGTTG
>JAUWSZ010000337.1 GCA_030609865.1 bacterium
CCCGAGGGCTCCACGGTTGAAACCTTGCTCAGACTCATCGGGGTGGGACGAGCGCGCCCTGTGGTCCTCGTCAACAGGATCCAACAGAAGGAGGATGTTCCTCTACGAGAAGGGGATCGGGTGGATCTCGTTCTACCCATGGGTGGAGGGTAGGCACGAAGCGTTTCCCCTCTATCTCTTGTCGGTCTTGTAATCCTGTGCTCTTGGTAGAGGCCCGGAACCCGGTCTGTCGGCTGTGCCGAGACACATGCTCCAAAGCTCGCGGCCCACGATCCTTTCGAGCATCCTGCCCAGCTTCATCACCTTTTCCAGATCAATACCGGTTTCGATGCCCATGGCGTCCAGCATGACCAGGAAATCCTCGGTGGAGACGAGACCCGGCCTGCGGGAAACCTCCTCCAATCCGATCAGGCCGGGCACAGGGATGCCGTCAACGAAATTCGAGGGCCAGCCCCCGAGCCCCCCCAGGGTGGCTTCGAAGCGGGTCACCCCCATGTGCATGGCGGCCAGGTAGCAGGCCAACCCCATTCCCCTCGAGTCGTGGATATGAAAGATGTGGAGCTTGGGGTCAGGATACTTCTCAAAGACACGCTCGAAGTATTCATACGTCTTGTCCGGCGCGGCCTCTCCCAGGTGGTCCGGATGCTCGATGTCGTCGATCCCGATTTCGAGCAGTCGATCGATGAACTCGAGTGCCCGCTCCACCAGGTTGATCGCCCCTTCCCCGGCGTCGGGAGGGCAGAAGATCCCGGTCAGGAACACATTCACCTTCATGTCGAGCTGGTGGGCAGCTTTGACGGTTTGTTCCACCCACTTCCAGGTATCCTCGTAGTTCATGCCCAGGACGGTCTTGTTGAACTTCTCGCTCGCGGGCAACACCCCCAGGAGGATCCTGTCGATGCGGTATCCCTTCTCCCTCGCCGCGATCGCCCTCTCGGTGGCCTTCTTGCCGGTCGTGATATACGAATACGTGACGTCCTCCAGATCCGGCAGGCCCTTTACCACCTCCTCCCAGTCCCTGAACTGGGGCTGGAAACGGGGGGGAGCAAAGGCACTGACCTCCATCTCCTTGAAGCCCGCATCGATGAGCTGCTTGATGATGAAGAGTTTGCCCTCAGCGGGGATCACACGCTGCTCGGACTGAAACCCGTCACGCACGGTAAGATCCGAAAGGCTCACTCTCTCAGGCAGGGTAAAAGGGGTTCCCATGGATGCCTCCGTTCATGCTTATGGAATCGTTATGTCGAGGCGACTTTTCGGCCTGCTTCATTCCCCTCCCGGATGGCGCTGTCCGTGAACCGGGCGGCCACGCAGTCTCCGATGGCGTAGAGTTCCCCTACGGTTCCACCTTCCTTGAGTGCACGGTAGAGTGCGTTTTCAGACACCCCCGCATGGGACACCACGATCGTGTCCGCCTCGATCGTGAAATCCTTGAAGCTGAAGTACTGAATGACCTGCACCCCATTGCCGTCGACACCCGTGATATCACACATCGGGCGGAAGACGACATCCTTGGACAAGATATTCATGTACGCGGGCAGCAGGCTCATGAAGTTCACGTTCCACCCTACATAGAAGACAGGGGTGACAATCTCCACATGCTTGCCCATTTCGGCCAGGTAGCTCGCCGTCCCGAGACACCGGGACGACCCGTCCCGATCGATGATCACCACGTTTTGACCCACCTCAACGGATTTCAGCAGAACATCCCGAATGTGTACGGCATTTCCTTCGTCGATTCCGGGAATCCCTGCCGGCATCTCCGGCAGGGAGCCGGTAGCAACGATTACCGCGTCCGGGCCCTCGGCAGCCACCGTTTCCGGCGTAACCGTCGTGTCCAGGCGAATGTCCACACCCAGGCGTTCGATTTCCTTGACGAGGTGCCGGGTCACATCCCCGAACTCCTTGTGCTCCTCCACCCTCGTCAGGATGTTGATCTGGCCCCCCAACTCGGACTGTTTCTCACAGAGAACGACCTGCAGGCCTCTCTCTGCGGCCACGCGAGCCGCTTCCATGCCCCCAGGGCCTCCACCGATCACCATCACCTTCTTCGGGGCCGGAGCCGGCCGAAGCATCCCGATTCCGAGTTCCCGCTCGAAGCCTGCTGCCGGATTCTGGATACATCCGACCGGAATCCCCAACATGTTGTTGCCGATGCAGTTCTGGTTGCAGGCGATGCAGAACCGGATCTCGTCGATGCGGCCCTCCTCCGCCTTCCGGGGAAGCTCGGGGTCGCAGATCGCCGCCCTAGCCATCCCGATCAGGTCGGCCTGGCCGTCCGCGAGGATCTTCTCCGCCTGAACCGGATCCTTGATCCTGTGGGCAGCGATTACCGGCAGATCGCCAACCACCTCTTTGATGCCCGCGGCCAGGTACAGGTGGACCCCCAAGGGAAAAGACATGTCGCCAACGATCATGAAGGGCGTCTGCCCGGATCCGGCGCTCACCGAAAGGTAATCGACGAGGCCCGTGTCTCGCACCCGCTCCGCGATTTCCTGCGAATCTTCCTGGGTCAGTCCCTCGGGCATGAACTCGTCCCCGCAGAGGCGCAGCCCGAGGACAAAATCCTCCCCCACGACCTGCCGGACCTTTTCAAGGACTTCGATACAGAACCGCATGCGGCCTTCCAGGTCCCCGCCGTATTCATCCTCCCTGAGATTCGTCATGGGCGAGAGAAACTGCTGGATGAGGTAGCCGTGGGTAGAAACCACCTCTACGCCGTCAAAGCCGCCTTCCTTCACGTGCCCTGCGACCTTCCCGAAATCCTGGACAAGTCCCTGGATCTCTTCCGTGTCCAGGACATGAAGCTCCTCACCCACTGGAGAAACCTTCACGGATGATGGCGCCACGATGGGCCGCCGGGTGATCTTGCTGTGAGGCATGTTCCTGCCCCCGTGGCCGATCTGGCAGAAGATCTTTGCACCGTATCCTCGCACCGACTCTGTAAGCTGTTGGTATCGGGGGATGATCTCCGGGTTGAAGGCGTGGCATTCGTTCAGGAGAGGCTCGGTATCCGGCGAGACCGATTGCCTTTCCACAATGATGAGCCCGAACCCGCCTTTTGCCCGTTCCGCGTAGTAGGCGATGTGCCTGTCGTTGATCAGGTGGTCATTGGCAAAGGATGTGTTGTGCGGAAGGACCACGAACCGATTCTTGATCGTCACATTGCCGATGGTGATCGGCGAGAACAGATACGGAAAGGACTCGCTCATGGTGTTTCCTCTTTACAATTGCCTGGCCAGGTGAGCACCCTGTTCGGTGGCGTGGCCGATGCTCCTCACCTCCCTGCAGTCGCCGATCTTATAGACCAGTCCGGGCATCTTTGCCCACAGGGTCTTGGCCAGAGCGTCGTCCGGTTTCCGTGGCAAGGCCCACACCACGGCGTCCGCCTCGAGGACCTGTTCCTTCTTTCCCACCTGGAGTTTCACCGCGTCTGCCGTAATCTCAACGACCTTTGCGTTGATCACGACATCGATCGGGCACTCCAGTTTCTCATCGAGCAGGAACTCCTGGAGCTTCATCTGCCTGGCAAAATCGTGGCAGTAGCTCGGCTTGCCGATCGCATTCGTCTCTTCCACGATGGTTACATGCTTTCCGTACCGGGCCAGGCTTACCGCAGTCTCCGCGCCTTCGTGCCCTCCGATGACCACCACCTTCTGGCCTACATCCGGGATCTTCTTCAGGCACTCGATATAGGTCATGACATGGGGCAGATCGGCTCCCGGCACATCCGGAACCACATCCACTCCGCCAGTGGCGCAGACCAAGATATCCGGCTTTTCCTTTTCTATGATCTCCTCGGTGACCTCGGTGCCCAAAACCACCGGGATCCCCAGCCGCTCGATCTCCTTTCTGTGCCACTGGACGATATGGATCAAGTCCCTGGTTGGCACTCTGGGCACGGCGGAACCTACGTTGACCATACCCCCCAGCTTGTCAGACTTCTCGTAAAGGGTGACCTTGTGCCCTCGCTCGTGAGCCGTGATCGCGACCTCACAGCCTGCGGGGCCCCCTCCCACGACCATGATGTCCTTTGGTTCCTCCGTCTTGCGAAGGGGGAGCCAATGCAGCTCCCTTCCGTAGGATGGGTTGGCTGCACAGCGCAACCCGCCCGCTTTCTCCTCGACGGCCATGCACATGTTGCAGGACAGGCACTTTCGCACCTCCTTATCCTTTCTGAGGATGGTCTTCTTGATGAAGTTCGTGTCGGCCATCATCGGCCGGCAGACCGCCACCAGGTCTGCCCACCCCTTTTCGATCACGCTGCGGCAGAGCTTTGGCTCCATCAGTTTGCCCACCGCAATCACGGGCACGTTCACGCACTTTTTGATCTTCTTGGCCAAATCCAGCAGACAACCGTGGGGAAAGTAGACGGGCGGGCCGATGCACCAAAAGGACTGTCTCAACAAGCGACCCCCTGAGATGTCAAGGCAGTCCGCCCCGGCATCGACAAGAGCAGGAGCAATGTATTGACACATATCGTCTATGGTAAAACCTTCCTCCGGCCCGAGAAGTTCG
>JAUWSZ010000637.1 GCA_030609865.1 bacterium
GAAGAAGATGGATCTCCTGGACAGGAAAGATATCGAGGTCGGCAGGAGGGAGAAAGGGGCGAGCAAGAGAGAGAAGAACCTCGACGAACAGGGTTCTCAACTCCGGAAGCTGCAGGAGGAAGCGCAACTGTGCCTGGAGAGAGTGGCCGGGATGAGCAAAGACGAGGCGAAGAAGGATCTGCTGGACTCGCTGGTCGAAGAGGTCAAGCACGAATCGGCCAGGCAAATCAAACAGATCGAGGATGCCACGCGAGAAATAGCGGACAAGAAGGGAAAGCTCATCCTGGCGCTGGCGATCCAGCGGTACAGTGGCGACTACGTGGCGGAACGAACGGTATCCATCGTGAACCTGCCGAATGACGAGATGAAGGGGAGGATCATCGGGCGGGAAGGGAGGAATATTCGAGCTCTCGAAGCGGTCACGGGCGTGGACCTGATTATTGATGACACGCCCGAAGCGGTGATCCTTTCGGCCCATAACCCGATCCGGAGAGAGATCGCGAAGGTGAGCCTCGAAAGGCTCATATCAGACGGCAGGATTCATCCGGGGAGGATCGAGGAGATCGTCAAGAAGGTGGAAGAGGAGATGGAGGAGAACATCCGGGAGATCGGGGAGCAAGCGACCTTCGACGTCGGTGTCCACGGCATCCATCCGGAAATCATCAAGCTCCTGGGGCGACTCAGGTACCGGACGAGCTTCGGGCAGAACGTGTTGCAGCACTCAATCGAATGCGGATTTCTCTGTGGCATCATGGCAGCGGAATTGCGCCTCGATGTGAAAGAGGCGAAGAGGGCCGGGTTGTTGCACGACATCGGCAAGGCCGTGGACCACGAGGTCGAGGGGTCGCACGCGATCATCGGTGGGGATCTGGCGAAGAAGTTTGGAGAGAGCGTAGGCATCGTGAATGCCATCGCGGCCCATCATGAAGAGGTGAAGCCGGAATCTGTGCTCCCCCTCCTCGTTCAGGCGTCGGACGCCCTGTCCGGGGCCCGTCCCGGAGCCCGCAAGGAGATGCTGGAAACGTACGTGAAGCGACTCGAGGATTTGGAGAGGATTGCAGGGTCCTTCGTCGGCATCGAGAAGTCGTATGCGATCCAGGCCGGAAGGGAGATCCGAATCATGGTGGAGAGCGGTAAGGTGACGGACGCGGAATCCGTGGTGCTTTCGAGGGATATCGCGAAGAAAATCGAGAGTGAACTGAGCTACCCGGGCCAGATCAAGGTGACGGTCATTCGAGAGACCCGGTCGGTCGAGTACGCGAAGTAGAAACAGCCTGTTGCCAAAAGCCGCCGAGTTGGAGTTCGGGGTTTCGACGGGATCCTGTTTGGGCAACAGGCAGGAACGAATCGATGAACATCCTTCTGATTGGAGACATATTCGGCAAGGGCGGCAGGAAGGTGCTCCGGCACGTCCTGCCTCGGGTTGTGGACCGCGAGTCGGTCGATCTGACGATAGCAAACGTGGAAAATGCCTCGAGGGGACTCGGGGTGTCCCGCGAGGCGGCCCTGGAGTTGAAGAACGCCGGCGTGCAGGTCATGACCTCCGGGAACCACATCTGGAAGAGGCCGGGTGCGGCGGAGCTCTTGGAGGAAGAGCCTTTTCTGGTTCGTCCGGCAAACTACCCTCCGAACGTTCCGGGAAGAGGCAGCGTTGTTTGGGAGAGCAACCTGGGCGTCAAAGTGGGTATCCTCAACCTCATGGGGCGTGTCTTCATGGAGCCCCTCGATTGTCCCTTCCGGACAGGGGAGGCGCACATCAACCGCCTCCGCGAAGAGGGAGCCCAACTGATTGTCCTGGATTTTCACGCGGAGGCCACGTCCGAGAAGCTGGCCTTGGCCTGGCACCTGGACGGGAGAGTCTCTGCCATCGTGGGAACCCATACCCATGTCCAGACTGCGGATGAGCGGATTCTCCCCCAAGGCACCGGGTATATAACGGACGTGGGGATGACGGGAGGGCAGGACTCGGTGATAGGCGTCAAGCCGAAGCCGGCGATCGACAGTTTCCTCATGGGCGTGCACCAGAGACTCGAGCCGTCCTTGAAGAACCTGGCGCTCAACGGGGTCGTGATGACGATCTGCGAAAAATCTGGAAAATGCAAGAACATTCGAAGGGTAAGCGAATATCTCGACGCTGCGGAAACATAGCGCGAGAGCGTGCATCAAACACATTGGGGTTCAAGCGATGGATGGAACAGGTTGCACGGCCCCCATGAAGGCGGTTTTTTAGAGAAAAATTGCAGGTCTTACCAGGTTTTTTCTGATTTTGGCTTAAAGCGGTTGACAACGTTTGGCTGTATGAGTATAGTAATGGATTGCAAGCTGGTAACAACCTAAAAATGTTACCTTCGCTCTTTGACAACTGAATAGTAGTAGGCAAGCCTAGGAGGAATTCTTGAAGATGAGCCTCAATGAGGTTTATTTTACCATCAATCAAAGAGTTTGATCCTGGCTCAGAACGAACGCTTGCGGCGTGCCTAACACATGCAAGTCGAACGAGAAAATCTTGCTTGCAAGATGAGTAAAGTGGCGCACGGGTGAGTAACGCGTGGGTAATCTACCTTTGGGGTAGGGATAACACTCCGAAAGGGGTGCTAATACCTGATACGATGCGAGCTTCACAAGGAGTTTGCATGAAAGGTGACCTCTTCCTTGAAAGTTGCCGCTCGAAGATGAGCCCGCGTCCCATTAGCTTGTTGGTGGGGTAATGGCCTACCAAGGCCGAGATGGGTAGCTGGTCTGAGAGGATGGTCAGCCACACTGGAACTGAGACACGGTCCAGACTCCTACGGGAGGCAGCAGTGGGGAATATTGCGCAATGGGGGAAACCCTGACGCAGCAACGCCGCGTGAGTGATGACGGCCCTCGGGTCTTA
>JAUWSZ010000224.1 GCA_030609865.1 bacterium
AGAAACAGATCGAGGAGCAGGAGAACAGCCCTTTCCGCTTTCTCCGCATCAAGCGATGGCACGAACGGCACAAGATCATGACCAACGACGAGGTGGAGGAGGCCTACCAGGCCTTCTTCAAGAAGGTCGGTTGGTGACAGAGGCCATCCAGGTTGTTGACCCGTAACCTACTTCCTGCCGTTGTCCACCTGGAAAAGGGTGATCAGGGCCGGCAGGAACGTGAGAAGGGACAGGGTGATCAGGAAGATAGCCACGGAATTCACCAGAGCGAAGTTCCGTAGGAATTCCGTGGTAGACAGGGTTAGGACCAGGAAACCGCAGCACGTGGTCGCGTTTGCGGTGATGATCGCCTTGCCCACGTGGCCCATGGTCTCGCGCAGCGCGGCCTTTCCCTCACGCCCCTCCAGCCGCAGTCTATGGTAGTAGTGCATGAAGTGGATCGAGCCGTCCACCCCCAGGCAGATGACCAGGGCCCCCAAGAGGACGGTGCCCAAATCCAGGGGGATGCCCATCCAGCTCATGAGCCCCAGGATAGCCCCCAACGGGACCAGCACGCTTGCCAGACAGATCAATCCTCGCTTGAAAGACCACTGGGTGACGGACACCAGTATAAGGACAATCAGGGAAGCGAGGATCAGGCTTTGAATTTGACTGATAAACACCAGCTCGTCCATGCGGCGGAAGAAGTCAGGCGCTCCGGTCTGGTCGAGTTCCAGCGGCCTGGATGCGACGATCGCCTGTTCGATCCCCGGGATCGTCTCGACCTGGGAGTCGAAGAAAACAGGGGCTTCTGCCCAGAGTTTCCACAACACCCCTCCCGCCCGCTTGCGGAAATCCTTCTGCTCTGCGAGATTCGGCGACAGAAGAGGTTGCAGGGACGCTCTCAGGGCCGCTGCCCTCTCCAGCCGAAGCGTAGAGTCTACCCGCTTCATGACCCCGGTCGCCGTCATTTGCGCATCCTCGGAACCCATTGCCCGGCTCGTGCGGATGATTCTTGCGATCTGATCCTCGAGCTCGGAGGGATCGGTGTCTTGCCGGCGCTCCTTCATTAGGGCCAGGATCCTCTCGATGAGCTCTGGGGGGAGAACCTCTACCGTTTCTTCATCCAGGTACGTCCGGCATGCCATCCACAGGGGTTCCATGTCGAGTTTTCGGTCCAGATTCGGGAACTCGGCGACCAGCCTCTCTCGGAAAGCCTCCGGGTCGTATTCGCGTGGCTTGTCATAGCCCTGGGCCAACCAGGAGAGTTGTAGGGCCGCCTCGGAAAACCTTACTCCCTCCAGGGCTTCCCGACCCACTGCAGACAACCGCAACGGGTCGAGAATCACGATCTGATCCGAGGTCCGCTCGGTTAGAAACCCGGATATCCACAGTGAGATGTCCCTCATGGTCACCGAATCGGACTCCTTGATCATCGCGGTGACCAGGCTCTGGTTTCGTTCGGAGACGACGAAGGTCTTGAGGTACTCCTCCCCCTCCAAAAGGAGCCAGAGGTTCGCGATCCCTTGCCTGGTTTCCGGAACAGCGTACACCCCGTTCATCAGCCAGTTCTCTTCCGCCACGAGGCCGTTGATGGAGGTGAAACCGGAGAGGGACGCGTTGGAACGCAAATAGTTCTCGAGGTAGTTTTCGATCTGCATGACAGCCGGGTCTTCGATGTCCCCTCTCAAGTACAGGGCGACCGGGTAGATACCGCCGAAGTGATCGCAAAGGATGTTGTGCCCCTGGCGGGGAGGGCTGTCCTCGGGCAGGGCTTCCACGTAATCTACCTTGGTGGTGAAACGGACGAATCCCATCATCATGACGACGAGGGCGACGCCGGCGGTGACCATGACGAACCGCACGTGCTCCTGGACCCATTCTCCCACCTTGGTGAGCGAGCGAGGGAGCCAGCTCTCTTCCTGTGCCGACCCCGTAGCAACCGGCCCCGGCTTTGCCCGGAACAGACGGATGCAGACAGGGATGAGCAGGATCGAAAGCAGACAGGCCGCACCCAGGCCAAAGGCCAGTTCCGCCCCGAAGAACTGGAGGAACTCGATCCGGGTCGTAGAAAAGGTGAGAAGCCCGGCAATCGTGGTCACGGCGCTCAGGAGGACCGGGAGGGAGATCTCCGCAGTGGAGATCTCAATATCTCCTCGCTTCAGGTAGTGGTTGTAGATGTGAACCGCGTAGTCGGCTCCCATGGCGATCAGCATCACCACGACCGCCGGCGTGAGGACGTTCAGATACATGCCGAAGAGTGCCTGCAGCCCGAAGGTCCAGACGACACAGAGGAGCACGAAGGTCAGGGGCAGGAGCACCCCCAGGAAGCGGCGGAAACTGACCGCGAGGATCACTATCATCACGACCAACATGAGGGGGATTAGCAGAGCCATGTCCTCGGCCATGTACAAGTCCATGTAGACGAGGATCGCGGGATCGCCGCCGAAATAGTAGGGGTGATCTCCGGCCACCTCCCTGATCGTTTCCAGGATCTTATGGGCCGCCACCCCCTCATCGACCCCCCCTTCGATATTGGCCACCAGGACCGTGTACTTCGCATCGGGGGAAATGAGCGTGTTGACATACATCTCTTTCGAGAGAACATATGCCTTTAGTTCAGCAAGCTCTGCCCTGGACTGGGGGATCTCGGGGATCAGGTCCCCCACCTCCACACCGTACTCCGTCTTCCGAATGTCCACGATGTTCGTCAGGCTGGAGACATTGAACAGTTCGTCGATCGCCTCCAGCGCGTCCGTCATGCGCTGGACCAGGGCAAGGGATTCCGGGTCAAAGGTGCCCTTCTCCGTGAAGTCCAGGACGGCAAACACGAGGGCGTTGGCTCCGAAATGGTTGTCCACGAGGCGATAGAGCTCAGTCACCCGGTCATTGGAAGGCAACCATGAGTCATAATCATTGTTGACGGTCAGGTGCTTCGTGGCGGAGACGAGCCCCACGGTGATCAGGAGGACGAGGAGGAGAATGACCCACCGCCACCGGATGACCCACTTGCCGAAGGATGTCATCAGGGATTCAAGATTCATGTTTCACCTTTTAACTTGTTGGCCCCAGGCCGACAGCTGCATCTGACAACTAGAAAAAGGCCTTCAACAGGACGTACACGAGGTCGCTGTCCGAGAAAGCGCCCAATTTGGTCGACGCCGACCCGTTGAAGGTCAGGTAGCTCATGCGGAGAGAGACCCCGTCAAAGGGGATGTACTCGACTTCCGGGCTGAGCAACCAGGTCGTGTTCCTGGAGAAATCGTCGTAGTCTGCGACCTCCAGCATGCATTGCAGCTTCACCCTCAAGGTGTCACTCAGGAAGGAATACTCCAGATAGGTGATGTAATAGTCTTCCAGTTTGCCCAGAAATCCGGCCTGGTCGACTCCCAGGGCGTCGTCTGCTTCCGATGTGTAGCCGAACTCGTCGTAGAACCCATGGCTGAACTGGGTGTTCCAGTACAGGCCCTCGCCGACCCCGAAGGTGTAGTCGAACCCGATCGTGAATTTCGTGTACGGACGGTCGAGCAACGGGAAACGATCCTCCAGATCGCCCCGGGTGGTGCGTAGTATCAGTACGGTGTCTCGCTTTTCCGGAAGATAGACGCCTACTTCGGCCCAGACTCCGACAGAGTAGATTTCGCCGGCAAGGTCGAAGCCGAACACATTCAGCCGGGGATACCCGTAAAAGCCGTCGATGGAAGGGATTTCCCCGGTCAGGTCCGTGATGATCAACTCAGGCAGGGGCAGGGTTTGAAATCCCCGGAAGTAGCTGAGACCGACGTCGAAGTTGAAGAAGTTTCCGCTCAACCGGATTCCGAACACGCCGTTCTCGAGGTTGTAGTCCGGAACGTCCGCGAGTTCCAAACCGGAGGTGCCCGGAGGGAGCCCGAGCGGGGAGGTCCGGGCATCCAGGGCTTGTTTCTGCTGCAAGGCCAGAAAGGATTCGAACCCGGCGGGCAGGGGGGATGGCCGGAAGTACAGATACCAGATTCCCTGGACCTTGAGGTCGAACTCAACAGGGAACTGATATTCCAGCGTGAAGCCGTCCATTGGGATGTGATCGACGAAGTAGTCCGGGTCGAAGGAATACAGATTCGCATAGTCCACAGGGTTCAGGTTGTCGATCACGTTGTACTCGTCCGATGTCCCCCAGCGTACCCGCTGGCGGCCCACGATCAGGTCAATGCCCGGGACGAAGAGGTCCATCACCTTGAACGAGGCCTCCCTAAAATAGATGTCAACATCCTGCGCCTCGGAAGAGAAGCCGCTGACGGTTTCGAGCTCGGAAAAGCTGTCGTAGGTGTGGTCATGGGTGTAGATGAAGTCGACCCGGCCACGGAAGCTGACATTGTCCGAGGCATACCCGTTGAGCTTGAGCCACAGCTCGGCACGGGTGAGCGCGAAATCTCCCGCCTCGTGGGGAAATAGGCCGGCACCCTCGCTGCTTTCCGTGAAGACCGATGTATAGAGCTTCACCGTGCCTCCAAGGCGAACGTACGGCTCGGTCCGTCCTTCCGGAACCGGGAAAAGCGTAACCAGCGCGAACAACAGGACCGCGAAACACAGCGAGGCTTTTCTAGTCAACCTTGACCCTCCTCTTCAGATAGCGCTGGGTGAAGGTTTTGTCGTCCAGCCCCACATCGAACTGTATGTCTTCCAGGGTCATGATCGTCTTGTGCTTCTTCTTCACATCCGTCATGGTGAGGCCCGTCATGGTCCAATAACCCTGGATCCGCTCGTATTGTCCCTCAAAGGTCTTCCAGAGCTTCTCGTTCTTGTCGAACATTTCCATCCGGGGGATCGTGAAGTTCGCCTTGTTTACCCAGACGGTAGACTTCGGATAAATACGGTTCGAGCCGGGCTTTCGGGTGAGCTCGAGAATGTATTCCCCGTCCGTTTCTTCCTTGATCTTCGAGGAGAAGTGGTCCACATATCTGCCGGTTGACAGATCGTCGTTCGAGAGGTCCGAGCCGGCGAAGCTCTCCTTGCGGGCATGAGAGGCGATCCGGCGAACGCGGTCGAAGCCGGGCAGGTAGAGATACATCTTGTCATCCGACAGGCTCAGGAAGCCCAGATCCCGAATCTCGGCAGGCGCGACGAATTTCGTCAGGGACCAGTCGTCCTTGTCTCGGAAGTAGCGCGTCCAGAGCTTCAGTCTGCGTTCTTTCGTTTTTCCGCTCTTGTCCACCAGGGTCATCCTGGCCGTGCTCGTTCCGTCGGTAGGGGCCGATAGGACGGCATCCACCTTGTCGAGAACCTCATCCCCGGTGAGGGCATTCGCCGGCCCCGCGGCGAGAAACACGGCCAGAAACATGGTGAAAAAAATGGCTCGCTTTTTCCGTTTCATATCTCCCTCCGATCGGTCTGTCCTTTGGCTTGGACCCTCTTGCCTATTGCCTTTCCTGATACCAAGGGATTCCCGCCTCCGCGGGAATGACAGCGTATTGCTTTTACCCATTACCTTGTTCCTTCATC
>JAUWSZ010000495.1 GCA_030609865.1 bacterium
CCACAACGCGGTGCATGCAGGGATGACCGGCAGGACGGACATGCTGGTGAGCAACTGGAGACGGGAATTCACGCACGTTCCGATTCCCCTTGCCGTGTCCGAACCGAAACAGATCGACCCGGAGGGCAGGCTGTGGAGCAACGTCCTCGCGAGCACGGGACAACCGCCGGACATGTCGTGAACCTCAACAAAGGAGCCAGGTGGCCATGAAGAAATCACGCACAGTAATCATTGCCCTTCTTGTTTCTTGCCTCTTCTTCGGTGCCTGCGGCAAATCAAAGGACCCCGAGGCCTTTCAGAAGATCGAGCCCGAACCGCTGCGGATTGGCATGAATCCCAACTCGCCTCCGATGATCTTCATGATGGACGGGAGGTACGCAGGCGTGGAGGCCGATTTTGCCCGCCTCCTCGCACGGAAGTTCGGCCGGTCCCTGCTGTTTCTGCCGATGGGCTGGGAGCAGCTGATCCCTGCGCTCATGGAAGGAAAGGTCGATCTGATCATGTCCGGCATGACCGCCACGCTGGCCAGGGAGATGCGCATCCGCTTCACAGACCCTTACTTCACGGCCAGGCTCGTGGTCGCCATGCGTGCCGAAGATGCGAAGAAGTACGATTCCCGTGAAGACATCCTGAAGACTTCAGGGAATGTCGGTGTGATCCCCGGGACGACCGCGGACGCCTTCGTTCAGAGGAGCCTCGCCAACGCGAGAAGGGTCGCGATCGCCGAGGTTCGTCATGCGGCCCTCGAGTTCAAGACGAAGAAGATCGACCTTTTCATGTCTGACGGGCCCGGCATCGTCTGGCTCGTCTCTGAAAACGAGGCAGAGCTAGCCGGCTTCTGGGAGGCCTTCAGCGAAGAGCCTCTTGCCTGGGGGGTGAGGCGGGATGACGAGGAGCTGTTGAACTCGGTCAACAGCATTCTGGCGACATGGAAGACCGACGGGACCGTGGACAAGGTCCTGACGCGATGGCTCCCGTACCTGGAGCGGATCAAATAGAAGGGAAGAGAAGAATGGGGCGGTGGTTGCACAGTCCAGGGGATATCGCTCGTGGGACGAGCCCGGGTTATCGAAGACCCGGGCAACTGTTTTCGTCCCTGTTTGGGCTATTTGTCGGTTCGTCGCAGGTCCCTGCTACCGGGCCAGGGGAATCTGCGCGGAGAGCTCGGAGTCGATGATCAGATCGAGTTTGTTTTCTATCTGGAAGTATCGAAGCACCTTCTTCTCCGCTAGCACTTTCTTGAATCTCTTGGTATATTTCTCTTGCAGCTTGACCGTTTGCTTCTTTATCGACATCCACTCCTTGAGCAGTTCCTCTGCCTTCCTGTTTGTCAGGCTCTCGTACACGTAGTTCTTGGCGAAACTGCTGATCAGCGCCACGTCGCGGTCACCCAGTTTCTTCATTTCGGCCCAGTATTCATCGTACACCGGCCAGAACGCCTTGCTCTCATAATCGGTCAACCCCATGTTCAGGGCCACGATGGCCTTCCTCTTCACCTGAATGATCTCCCGCGTCAGGTTGAGTTCTTCTGTGACCTGTCGGGAGACCTGCTGGGAGAGGGCCTGCGCGAAAACCGCGGCTGGGGCGCTCATGAGCAGGCCGACGACGAACGCGATTGCCAAAAGACCTGAGATCTCCTTTGTTCTTCTCTTCATTTCCCTTTTCTCCTTTCTGTGTTGTTGGCAGCCGTGAGTCTACTTGAGAACTACTGATCAGATCAAGGGCCTCGTCAATGGGTCTGATGCTGGAGGAACTCGATTTGGTTCCAGACTAGAAAAATTGTTGGAACATGAGACGGATTCTATGATCCTGTTGATTCTGCATGTGCGGGCCACCCGGATCGGCGGCCTCGAGGCCGCGGGCCAGGAGGCTGGAATCGGCGGCAATCATCTGATTGTTGCCGTGGAGATAGAAACTCGCGCCCACCGTGTATTGCTGAAGGTTCTTCTCGACGGCCGTGCCGTTACAGGTCTCGATGACTCCTAGTCCCGTCCGGAGGGAGGCATCCGCGTTGTTGTCGTGGAGCCTTTCCAGGTAGGCCCATTTGAAGACGACCTCGAGCCTCTCGGGCACGAGGAAATAGCCCAGGTTGATGCGGCCGCCCAGCCGGTCATAGTCGTTATTGCTGTCCGGGGTGTCTCCCAGTTGGTCGAAGTTCTCGAAGGCGCATTCCAGGTCCGCGGAGAATCCCCGGTAACGGAAAAGGGCTGCCAGGTTGAAGCCGTAGTCCTGTATGTCGTATTTGTCCTCCACATACTCCTGCGTACCGCTGTCGTACCTCATGTCCGCCTGGTCCCTATAATAATATGTAGACAAAAGGAACGCAGCCTCGAGCCTCTGGCTCGTCTTCAGGTCCCCCTGAACGGTCAGGCTCGTCTCACCGAACGGGGCATAGGCCAGCCGCAACGAGTAGAGCATGTGATCGGTGTCGTTGGTGAAGCCCTGGGTGTCCCTGCCGTTGAAGACCCCTGCCCAGTACTGAAACAGGGGAACGCCGCGAAACCCCGGTACGGGCACGTCTCCGTTGATGTAGACGCCCTGGGATCGGTACAGGGTCATTCCGCCGATCGGGAAGAGGGTCCCTTCGAGGACATGGCCTGAAACCGGGAATTGGGCATTTCCGCCGGGCCAAAACCGATCGATTGTGTCGCCGAAGATGTCCCTTGCCTTGCCGTCCGAATCGGTCTCACCCGTGAAGATCGTCCGTTCCACCCCATTCTGGGCGAAGCCGGACTGCCAGAACTCGAGCCCGTAAGGGATCTTGCCCCGGCCGAGCCAGAAGCGGAAGACATCGAACCTCTGCCACCGAACGAAGGCGTCATGCAGATTCACCGAGGCCGACGGTTCCAGTTGGACATGGAAGAGATAGTACCAGTCCCTGTTCGGGGCGTTCCCGTCGGCGAAAAGCCGGGCCCTGCGCAGGAAGAAGTTGCTCCAGTCGTGGTCTGCATTGCCCAGGATACAGTCATCGAATTTGCCGTAGGTGTAACGGAACTGAAAGGCCAACCGGAGCCTCAGGTAGGTAAGGTCTTCGTCTTGTTTGTCGACGATACGGAATCCGTTGTTCCATCGCACGGTTACGCCGGTTTCTGCGGCGCCGGGGCCGACATTCAGGACCAGAAGCCCCAAAGCACATGCAAGACCAATAACTATCCCCTTCGAGGGCCAGCTTGGAATCATTCCAGCACCTTGACGACAGTGATTTCCAGGACCGCTGCGAGGAAATTCGCAAGGTAAGAATGTAGAAAGGATGGCAAGGCTTGTCAAGGAAGGCGGGCCTTTACGGAGAATCCTGCTCTTCGTCCTGCCTGGGGAGGATCGGCTCCACGAGTTCTACGGGGAGCAGAATCGTGTTCTTCATAATTTCCAGCAGCCGGGACCCGACCAAGGTGGCGGAAAGCATGGTGACATCCGGGTCCCTCCAATCTCCTGATATCCTGACCGGGACCGTGATAAGCTTGCCCCCCATGATGTTGCTTACAACGGGTGTTTTTTCAACGATGAAATCCACGGTTCTCAGGGGGGCCACGATAAGCTCGAGATCTACCTTCTTGTC
>JAUWSZ010000668.1 GCA_030609865.1 bacterium
AAAGGCCGCGCCTCCCCACGAGGACTATCGTTCGGCCGCGACGTCGACCTCGACCTCGAATTCGGGCAACGGGCACGGGCACCGGACTTCGGCCTGGGCACGGGCACGGAAAAGGGCGGGAGGCGGGGACTGACCCCTGATCTTTGGCTATTAGCCGTTAGCTTTTAGCTCTTAGCTCCCAACCATCGCCCCTCCACAAGGATACCTGCGATGGGCAGTGGGGTGGGCTAATAGCTAATAGCCAAAAGAACCTTGACCCCTTCTCCTTTGGCCTGCGGCTTCGCCGCAGTAGCGGACTGTCAGGGGAGCTCCCTGTAGGTCCTGACCGACGCGATGGTGATGAGGGTGACGGACGGGATCGTTACCAGTCCCAGGGTCACGATCCCCGGTCGGTTCTGCACCTGAAAAGAGTTCAAAAAGGCGCCCAGGAACCAGAAAAGGTATATGGACAGATAGGGGTAAAAATCCAGCCGGTTCTTCCAGATCTTCTTCCACACTGGGAACTCCTTTCGCAAGGTCAGGGCTAGCGTCCCATCCTTCTCAGCGCCTGCACCGTGAACTCGTTCGCTTTCAGGCCGATGTCGGTGGCATTCGTCCTGGTCTTCTTGTTCCGGCACCCGCCAAAGACCTCATATCGCCCGGATTCGAGGTTGTAATAGATATAGCCGATCACATACCTCTGCTTCGTGCAATAGTTGTGGCACTGGTAGTACTCGGCCATCCTCCAGAGGTTCCCGCGCTTGTCGTACCGGTCCGCCGTCACGGGCTGCCATAAATCCTCGTCATAATACGATACCCTCCTGCTGTAAGGGTGGTTCTGCCCCTTCTTGAGGTCGCCCTGCACCACCCAGACCCGGCGCAGCTCATAGCGAAGGCGGGCGGGATTGACGCCTCCGGGCTGGCACTCCTCCTTGTCGGGCGCATCGAGGCGCCACATCTCATAGTTGTTGGCCGGGACATACATTTCCTTCTTGCCGACGAGGGTCCAGTTCCACTTGTAGGCGTGGTCCCGGAAGTCGAAGCCCATTTCATCGATCGAGGACTCCCCATCCAGTTGCGTTCCCCCGACCAGGGTGGGCGCCCGCCGCACACGATGCAAGGTCGGTATGTATGACCACACATCCAGTTCCTTGTGGTCGTCGACATACCCAATCGACAACGAGGCTTCCCCTTCTCGATCTGCGGGATAGGAGTAAAAGGAGAGGATCTTCAGTGTCACGCCATCCGGATTCGGGATTTTGTCATATATCCTCGTCTCATCAAAGGCCATGATCTTCGTCGTCCACTTGGACTTTCGGATCTTGCCCGAGGCGCTGACAACCCTGCGGCAATCGTTGGTGATGAGGTCGTTTCCGGCCCACGGCTTCTTGATATTCCAGATGGCCTCCCGGCCGTTCTTCGGATAGGGGAAAGGAATGCCTCCGTTGAACCCGTGCAGGGTACCTTCTTCATCGAGACGGCAGGTTTCGATGTTCTTTTGGGTGGCTTGGTAGTACAACTCAGGGTGTTCAGCGTTCCGATGGGTAGGGTAGATGTTCATGTAATAGTTCGGGACCTTTATCAAACGGGCCACCTGTCCGGGCGAAAGCCGGTCCTTGTATTTGTCCACGTTCGCCTGGTTGATGACGAGCAGGGCCTTCTCATCCCTGTACGGGTTGGCCTGATACTCCCCGCTCTTATAGCCGGCCGGACACTCCAGGCCCTTGATCCCCTCAAAGGCGGGGATCTCACCCGTGGCGTTGCCGGCCGCCTCTGCGCCGATCCGGGTATACTTTCCCTGTTCTTCCGCATGTGCCAACTGATAAGAGGCCGTCAGTACAAGAAAAAGGGCGAAGATGCTGGCAATCCGTATTGTCATGGGCTGACTCCTTTGTTCTCGAAGAGTTTCTCGAAGACGCTCATATCGCCTGCAAAGCGCAGAACCTTTGAAATAATGAGACTCCTGAACATGAATTCATCGACTTCGCCGCCGGCCAATGAAAACATCAGGTCATTGAAATCCCTTGCCTCCATGAAGAGGACGAGGTCGACGACGTCCGTGTTCCCTTTGACGGTCTTTACACTGTCTTCATCCACCACGATATTGTAAATGCCGCCGCCCTTTCCGGTCAACTCAAACCGTATGCCCGTCGGCGGGTCCAGGGGGACATTCCGAGGATCTATCGAGTCGGCCATCCTCTGGATGATCCACACACTCGGAAAGACCGGCTGCCAGATGACCAGGGCCAGAACGACCAGGAGAGCGCCTGCGCCCAGGATTCTGAGGATCTTGAACAGGACCTTCACGGAACTCTCCCGTCTCTAAATGAAGTACCACCTCAACGCAAAGGTGAAGACATCCCGGTCGGACATATTGTTCGGCCCCGCATTCTCTTCTGCCTTGCCGACGGGCATGTCGAATCCGAAGAGCGCCTCGAGGTGGTCGCCGTATTTAGCCTTGAGGCTGTAACTGAAACGGTGGAGCGATCTCTGTGACTCGTGCAGGTTGCCGGTGGCATCGAATTGGAGAGTAAGCGTGGTGTTGTCGATCAGGTCTGCAACCGTCAAAGGAAGGGTTACGAAGTAGAAATACGTGTTTTCCGGGTCGGTGAAGTGCTTGCTGTCCGCGTGATCGATGTTCCACGATCCATAGAACTCGTACAGGCAAAGCAGGGAAAACGTCCATGGAGTGAAAGGAACTACGTCGGACCACAGCCTGGAGCCGCCAAACACCCAGTTCAGGGTGTTGCCTATCTCGACCCCTCCTATGGGCGCCCC
>JAUWSZ010000528.1 GCA_030609865.1 bacterium
AAGGGCCTCTCGGTGCCGTCCCCCTGGGTCACCTGGTACTGGAGAGGTGTCAGGTTCTTCTTGAGTTTCTCCTCAGAGGGTCTTGTGTAGTTTTGAGATGCACCTTTCGCTTTCTTCTCGGCCATTTCGCTGCCCCACGTCTCCTTCAAGTAGTTTTCACGCCCGGACCCGTTTCGATAACGCTTGTAATGGGTAGGGTTCTTCGTGTAGTAGTCCTGGTGGTATGCCTCGGCCTCATAGAACTTCGTCGCTTCCACGATTTCGGTGGCGATCGACCGATCAAACTTGCCCGAACTCTCCAGGGCCTTCTTCGAGGCTTCGGCCAGACGCTTCTGCTCCCCGTCGTGGTAGAAAATGGCGGTACGGTACTGGGTTCCCCGATCCGCAAACTGCCCGCCCGGATCGGTCGGGTTGATCTGCAGCCAGAAGACGTCCAGCAACTCTGCATACGTCACCTTGGAGGGATCATAAAGGATCTGGATCGCCTCCGCGTGGCCCGTACCCCCTGAGCAGACTTCCTCGTAGGTCGGCTCTTCCGTGTGCCCGCCTATGTATCCGGAAGCCACCTCGATCACCCCGTCGAGTTTCTCGAAGGGCGGCTCCATGCACCAGAAACAGCCTCCCGCAAATGTTGCTTTCCTGTATGGGGTGTCCGCCTCGACCTTGGGACGCGTCGGGGACAGGACCGTAGATGCCAGCGCAAATATCGAGATACATAGAACCAGCTTCATGACCATCACACAACTCCCTTCGATCGATTGTCATTTCTCAGTGCTATCCCTGATCCCTGACCCCTCAGGCTTTCACCTTTGCCCTTTTCCCTTTCGCCTTGCGGCGCTGGCCGCTTTATATATTATGTTAGATACCGCAAATGTGACCGGCGTTTCATCGGAAATCCTTCTTCTACTGGAATCGGAATGACGGACAACCCCCTCGACGACGAAGCCTTCCACGATCTTCTGGCCTGGTATAGGATGGATCGTCTCATCGCCTCGCCTTGACACATGAATCCCCCAGTTCCTATAAGAGAGGTAAACATCCGCAGACAAACAGCTCCTCCGGAGGGAATCCAGTGGCAAAGAACTTCAACGCATGGCCGGAAGGATGGCCCAAGAGCCTGAACTACCCTGACATTCCTGTGCACGCCTTCCTCGACCAAACAGCAGAGCGGGTCCCGAACCGGATCGCGATAATCTTCGGGGGCATGGAGCTGACCTACGGGGAACTCAGAGAACTGAGCGAGCGCTTCGCCGCGGCCCTGGCCGGCATGGGCGTGGAAAAGGGGGACCGTGTCGCGATCCACCTGCCCAATTGCCCGCAATTCGCCGTTGCCTACTACGGGGCCCTGAAGATCGGCGCGGTCTTCACCCCGCTGAGCCCGCTGCTGGCCCCGCGGGAAGTCAGACATCAACTCAACGATTCGGGCGCAGAGACATTGATTTCTCTCGACCTGCTCTACCCGGGCATCAGCAACATCCTGCCCGAGACGGGTGTCAAGCGGGTCGTGACGACCAGCATTGCGGATTGCTACAACGCGATCATCGCCCCGCTCAAGCCCCTCGGAAAGACCGAAGTCCCGGACACCATCGACATGACGTCCCTGTTGAAGCAGCACGAACCCGACGTGCCGGAGATCCCGATCGATGTAAGAAAAGACCTGGTGCACCTCGCCTACACGGGAGGAACGACGGGCCTGTCGAAAGGGGTCGCCCTCACCCACTTCAACGTGGTGGCCAATGTGTTCCAATTTGGACACTGGTTCACCGGGGCCCAAATCGAGATGATCGACGGGAAGATAACCCCTGCCTTTCCCCCGGGCGTGGACCCGGAAAGAGACCGTGGCACGACACGGGACAGTGAGATTTCGCTCGTGGTCGTCCCCTGGTTTCACGCCATGGGCACGGTCGGGTACCTGAACAATCAGGTCCTCGGGGGAAACACAATGGTGGTCTTTCCGAGGTTCGATCCAAGGGAGTACCTTGAAGCGGTGGGTAAGTACAAGGCCACCTTGCTCGGAGGGGCCCCTCAACTATACATCCCCCTGGTCTCCCTCCCGGATTTCAAGTCCTACGACCTCTCCGGCATCAAGATGGCGGGCTCCGGCGCTGCACCCCTGGCCATGCCGGTTCTCGACAAGATGCTTGACGCCTTCTCCGGGGTCGTGATCGAGGCCTACGGGCTGAGCGAATGTACGATGGGGGCCACCTCGAACCCGCCGGATCGCGCCAGCATACGACCCGGGTCAGTAGGGCTTCCGGTGTTCGATACTGAGTGCAAGGTCGTGGACGCGGAAACGGGTGAGGACCTTCCCCCCGGCTCGGTAGGGGAGATCTGCATCAAGGGGCCCCAGGTCATGCAGGGGTACTGGAACAAGCCGGAAGAAACCGCCAACGTGCTCAAAGACGGCTGGCTGCATACCGGAGATATCGGCAGGGAAGACGAGGACGGCTTCTTCTACATCACGGACCGGAAAAAGGACTTGATCATTTACAAGGGATACAATGTCTACCCGCGGGAGATCGAAGAGGTGATCTTCGAGCACCCTTCCGTGCAGCAGTGCGCGGTCGTGGGGAGGCCGGAGATCGAGGTCGGAGAGGCCCCGGTAGCCTTCGTTGAGTTGCAACAGGGGGCAGAGACGACCCGGGAAGAAATCATGGAACACACCAACTCGCAGATCGCCCACTACAAGAAGATCCGGGAGGTGGTCTTCGTGGACCAGATCCCGGTGAGCGGTGCCGGCAAGGTCTTGAAGAAGGAGCTGAGGGAACAACTCAAGCAGGAGGAACGGCAATGAAATTGACGAATGTGAAAACGTATGTTGTAAAAACCGACCCGCCCAATCTGGGTGGATTCTTGTGGTACTTTCTCAAGCTCGAGACCGATGAGGGGATCGAGGGCTGGGGTGAAACAGCTGTTCTCTGGACCCTTTACGGCCTCGAGGCGGGCTATGAGAAGATGGTGGAAAACATCTTCAATGCCTATCTCAAGGACCAGAACCCGATCAACAGGGAAACCCTCAACCATATTCTGTATGCCGGCCTGACGGCGCAGCATGCCGACTACATCACCGTGGGATTGATCAGCGCCTTTGATATCGCGCTGTGGGACATTTGCGGAAAGTATTACAATGCCCCTGTCTACGATCTGTTGGGCGGGAAGTACAGAGACAAGGTCAGAACCTACACCTACCTCTTCAACATGGACGAAGGAGGCAACCTCCTGGAGGCGACCGCGGATTGGGCGGAGAACCCGGACAAGCTCGCCGAGATTGCCGCCATACGGGTGGAAGAGGGGTTCACCGGCGTAAAGCTCGACCCCCTTCATCAGTCACTGCCCGGCCAACTGCCCCTTCCACCGTGGGAGATTACGCCGGCCGAGTATGATCATGCGGAAAAGGCGATCGGGGCGATA
>JAUWSZ010000109.1 GCA_030609865.1 bacterium
CCCCCTACGGCGCCCGGCAAAAATGTCGAGCGACCCCCCGAGGCCACCGAACCACACCACTCGTCTCGAATGCAGCCCCCTTCACAAGACACCCCACTCGTAGACCACTGCTGGCTGCACGTGTGCGCACGCAACCACAGGCCTCAGCGAAGACGCTTCCTCGTACAGGAAGAAAAAGACTGAGAGTCCCATTTAAGGGACGTCCTTGACTAACTGGACAAACTGGATAAGTCCAATTAGTCAAGGACGTCCCCTTCTTTTCTCAATTAGTCAAGGACGTCCCCTTCTTTTCTACTCTGTTGCTTTTCGTCCTCGTCTGTAACCATCAAGGCTCGGTGCAGGAGAGAGGAGGGCGGTGTTCCCACGGCATTTTCGCCGGGCGACTTTGTAGGGGGCGGGAGAGACGGAGCCCAAGGAAATGACGGGGGAACACCGCCCTCCTCCTCCCACACTTCCTGGATCACAGACATGACGTCTTTCTTGTTGACACGGTAAATCTATTGCGGATAGAGTAGGAAGTTAGTGTTTTTGCATGGGATTGTTCCCGAATCCACCCCTCTAAACGAACGACGAAAGGGCCTTCACCGATGGCCGGATATCACGTAGCTGTCGTCGGCGCCACGGGCGCTGTTGGACAAGAAATGCTCTCCATCCTCCAGGAAAGGAGATTCCCCGTAAAGTCCCTCCGACTTCTGGCATCGAAACGCTCCGTCGGTAAATCCTTTCCCTTCCGCGGCGACTCGGTGGAGGTGCAGGAACTGAAACGAAACTCCTTTCGAGGAATCGACATCGCCCTCTTCTCAGCCGGCGCCGACAGGAGCAAGCAGTTCGCACCGGCCGCCGTGAAGGCGGGCGCCGTCGTCATCGACAATAGCTCCGCATTCCGAATGGAGGCCAAGGTGCCCCTTGTCGTCCCGGAAATCAACGCGGAAGAGATCCGGAACCACAAAGGAATCATCGCCAACCCAAACTGTACGACCATCGTCACTCTCATGGGGCTCTACCCCCTTCGGCCCTATGGAATCCGCAGGGTCATTCTCTCGAGCTACCAGGCGGTGTCCGGGGCCGGAGCCTGGGCCATCGAGGAACTCCGGAGACAGACCCTCGAGTGGGCCCTGCAAGAGATCAGGAACTCGACGATGGGCACAGAGGACAAGGCCGTCTTGCGACCCGAGAAGTTTCCGCACCCGATCGCGTTCAACCTGATTCCCCATATCGACGAATTCCTGGAGGGGGGCTACACCAAGGAAGAGATGAAATGTCTGCTCGAATCCAGAAAGATCCTGAATCAGCCGGATCTTCAGGTTTCGGCCACCACCGTCCGGGTGCCTGTCTTTCGTTCACATTCCGTGTCCGTGCACATCGAGACCGAGAAGCCCCTCTCTGTCGCCAAGGCTCGCTCGTTGATCCGCAAGGCCAAGGGGGTTCAGCTTTGCGACCAGCCGGAGAAATCGAAGTACCCGACACCGGTGCAGGTGGCCGGCAAAGACGATTGTCTCGTGGGCAGGATTCGCAAGGATGAATGTGTGCCAAACGGACTGTGCCTGTGGATCGTCGGGGATCAACTCCGAAAAGGGGCGGCTCTCAACGCGATTCAGATCGCGGAGTCCCTGCTCGGAATCGCCCGGGGTTGAAACGGGCTGACCCAAGGCCCCGGGCCACATGCCGATCAGGAAACAGCCTGAAGATATCTTTTGTTCCTCCCCAGGGGAAAGGGCAGGATCTTTTCCTGATCGGCTGCCCCATTTGCCTCGAAGGCCCCATCTCCGGACGGCCTCTTCAAGACAACGCCATAGGCATCGAGGATTTGCCGGAGGGGGTGGAACTTCCTCTCGCTCCACACGGACACCCAGTCATACCCGCGCTCGGCGGCCCGTGGCCGGTCCCGCAGGGCAAGGGGATTCATGTCGAAGAACTTGTAATCGTACTCCGTGGGCTCGATAAGGATGATGTCACCCCGGAAACGTGGGTCTCTCCGGTAGAGGTCGATTCCATAATCGAGCCTCGTGTGCAGCAGGATCCGGAAGACCTGATTCAGGACCGAGAAGACGCCCTGGTCTGCGATGTGCTTGCCTTCGACCACATGCTTCTTCTTCTCCTGCGAATACCGTGCAATGACCTTGTTGTGGAACGGCCGAAACGGGTTGTAGCAGATGATCAGATCTGCCCCGCTTTCGACAGCCACGTCGATGTTGGCCGTCTTGCGGACCCCACCGTCGACGTAGTCCACCCCCTGGATCCGGGCAGGTCGGTAGAACCCGGGCAGGGCCGTGGAGGCCTGAACCGCCTGGGAGATCGCGAGATTGTTGTTCTGGTTGTATCCGAACACCACCCTTTCGGCCGTATCCAGGTTGGCGGCAACAATATAGAGTTCTTTTCCGGTCCAGCGGTAGAGGGCGGTGAAGTCGTTGGGAAGGCGGTGCCCTTCGAAGCTCCTTCGGAGGGTGGACTCGATTCGATCGTTCTTGAAGACGCCCCGGGGGAGATAGTTCAGGGGGGATGGAAACTGCCGGGTCATCCCCAGGACTCGCCCATACCGCCTGAGCAACCTCCTGCAGTTCTCGTAGGAAGGATGTCGGACCAGTTCGAAGACGGACTTCCGGAAATCCTCCTTCAGCAGGCTGTTGGACAAAAAGGCCCCGAGCAGGAAGTCCGGGACGAAATTCAGGAAATCCCATAGGAAGTGAAAGGGACCTTTGATAAACTCTTCCAGGTTGGGATTGTAGAAATCGAGGAAGCTGACCCCACCCAGTTGATCGGATTCTCCCTCGATGCTGTCCAACATCTCTGCGGGGCTGATTCCGTTCGCCAGCAGGGAAGCAATGATCGAACCGGCGCTCAACCCAACGAAGGTATCAAAGTCGGTTACCTTCCTGTTTTCGAGGCAGCAGTCCAACGCATGGAGGCCACCCACTTTATACGCCCCCCCGGTGACGGCCCCGCCTGCCAGTACGATGGCAATCTTCGGGTTGTCCTTGGGGCGGCTGAGATCGCTCTTCTGTACGATGGTTATGCCCATATCACCACCTAAAACAAAATCTCCGGGTTTCTTGCCTCCTCGACTCGCTAGGGCCCGTTTGCGTTTCGCATTGCATCATTTTAGTATCTTTTCGAAAAAAGTAAAGAATTTTCCGTAGGGTCCGTCTACTCCTTCATTCTCCATCTGAACCTTCACGCATAAGTAGGAAACAGACATAAGGTTTATGGACTCTGACAGCAAGAAGGAATCGGCCTTCCCTGTTGACACGACCTTCGCATACGGGGAGACCCTCCAACAGCTCGACTGGCCCTGGCTCGTTGAACAGATCCGGAAGAGACTCCGAACGATTCCCGCGCGCCAGGGATGTGCAGACCTCCTCTGGGTGCCGACCCGGGACGCTGCCGTCCAGACCCTGCGAGAAGTCGAGGAGGCCCGGGCCCTGCTCGCGGCAGGGCACTCTTTTCCCCTGGGAGATCCGCCAGACATACGGCCACTGCAGCCGCGCATCGACAAGGGCGCGATCCTCGGACCCGCGGAGCTTCTGGACATTGCCTCCTGGATGGATACGGTAGAGGCCCTCCGGAAGTTCCTGGTCGTCCGTCGCCAGCAGGCACCCCTGCTCTACCGGTACGCCGAGACAGCCCCCTCCTTCTCTCATCTCATCTACGACATTCGAAGCTGCGTGGACGAGAAGGGAGAGGTACGCGACGAGGCAAGCCCGGAACTCGGTACACTCCGGAAAAAGGCCAGGAAGGTCCACCAGGAAATCCATCAAAGACTCCACTCCTATCTTACGGAAAAGGACTTCGAAAATCTCCTCCAGGACAGATTCTACACGATCAAAGAAGACCGCTACGTGCTGCCCATCAAGACGAACCAGCGAGGGTTCGTGGACGGGATCGTCCTGGGCAGCTCAAACAGCGGCGCCACGCTCTTCATCGAGCCCCGCGAGATCGTTGAACTCAACAACACCTACAAGCTGGCCCAGATCGAGTCCCAGCGGGAGATTGACAGGATTCTTCTGGGCATCTGTGACCACCTTCGCCAGGATGCCTCAGAAATGGAAAAAGGCCATGCCTTCCTGACCCGGCTCGACCTCTTCCAGGCCCGAGGGGAACTCTCGAATGCTCTCGAGGCGATTGTGCCGACCCTGAACCGCGACGAGGGCATTCGACTCTACCAGGCCCGCCACCCCTTCCTCTTCCTGACAAAGGGGCGCGTGGTTGCCAACGACATCCTGATCACTCCACCCCACCGTACTTCACTGATCACGGGGCCCAACGCAGGGGGCAAGACGGTCATTCTCAAGACCGTGGGTCTGCTCTCCCTGATGGTGCGGGCAGGATTTGCCCTGCCCGTTGCCGAGGGCTCGAACCTCCCCTTCTTCGACCGCATCTTTTCGGACATAGGCGACAGCCAGAGCCTGGAGGAGAACCGATCCACCTTTTCGGGCCATATCCAGAGGATCGTGGATTTCCTGTCTTCCGTCGAGGACACGAGCCTTGCGCTATTGGACGAAATCCTGATCGGCACCGACCCGGAGGAAGGGAGTTCTCTGGCACAGGCTGTTCTCGAGTATCTCGCGGACACGGGCGCCTTCACCCTCGCGACCACCCACTATCTTGCCCTGAAAACACTGGCGACCCGGCAGTCCAGCATTCAAAACGCGGCCCTGGGCTTTGATCCCCATACCCTGGAGCCCACGTATCGATTGACCCCGGGCGTGCCCGGAACGAGTAACGCAATGTACATCGCCAGCCAGCTCGGTCTCCCTGCCGGGATTCTCGCCAGGGCCCGCTCCCTGCGCGGCGAGACCGGCGTGGACATCGAAGGGCTCCTGGTCCAGATTCAGGCTGCGAAGAAGGAGACCGAAACAGAGCGGCATCGCTGGCAAAAGGCGTCGGAAGAGGCCGAGGCAATCCGGCAAGCGCTCCGGCAGGAACTGGGAGAGGTGGAGAGGCGCGAGAGGGAATTGAAGAAGAAATACCGGGACAAACTGGAGGAGGCCTTTCGGGAGGCCCTGAGAGAGCTGGAGCGGCTGCGTCGGCAACAGGCCAGGAGCGGAGCCGCCCCCTCGAATGCAGCGGTGTCCAAACAGATCAGAGAACACAGAGATGCGTTGTTCTCGGACGAGGGGCTCTTCCATGAACCGCCCCCGGTTCCCGAAGCGGGAAGCGAGGTCGACTGGTCAGAGGTTCGGTGTGGGGACACGGTTTACCTGCCGGAGTTGCAGGCCGATGCCAGGATCCTGAAGCTGCCGGACCGAAAGGGCACGGTCCTCGTAGAGGCAAAGGGGTTCCGGATGCAGGTGGAGGCTGACAGAGTCTGGAAACCGGCTGTACAGAAAAGGACCGTCAAGAAGGAGGGCGCCGGTCGCCGTCCGAAAGAACAGGCCTCCTGGGGTCTCCAGGCCTCGGAGAACCCCGCTGCAGAGGGGTCCCATCGTTGTGATCTGAGGGGGTTGACCGTAGAAGAGGCACTGGATCGCACCTCGAAGCTCTTGGACAAGGGCTTTCGGGAGCAGACGCCGCGGATGATCCTGATACACGGCCTGGGAAAGGGAATCCTACGCGACGCGATCCGACAGTCGCTCTCACAGGCGCCCTACCCGATCTCCTTCAGGCCCGGACAACGTGCAGAGGGAGGGGACGGCGTCACCGTCGTGGAGTTCGAACCGGCAGGATTTCCGAATCGATAGGGGCCGCCTTCCCAGTGGGGCGACTCATAAGTTCTGTCCCTGTTTCCGGCAATTCATCTACCATCTCTGTTTGTGTCTGTCTCGTCGTCGTCCTTAATCTTGGCTGTTAGCCGTTAGCTTTTAGCTGTTAGCTCCCTACCACTCCCCCCAACGGGTGGCACGCAAGTCAGGGGCGGGATGCTCGCGAAGGCGGGGCGGGGTGGACTAATAGCTAACAGCTAGTGGCTAATAGCCAATCATCGGGCACGGGCACGGACACGGGTGGCGTGGGGCCTCTGGTGCTATCTCCTGTTCCGAATTCGATTTGTGCAGGGCGACTTTGTAGGGGGAGGGAGAGACGGAGCCCAAACAAATCGAATTCGGAACAGGGGTAGCACTGCAGATGGGCGTTTTTCAGCGGCCTGCTAGGGCTCGCAAGCCAATCCTGTCCCTAGCCTTCCGGACCAGGACGGCAGCCGCACCGAGGAGCAACAGGTCTTCCCCGAGCAGCTCGAGCCCGATCTTCCGGCCTTCATTCGTGTTGAAGCACCCGCAGCTGATGTCCAACCCACGGGCGAGCGTGATGCTCACTGCAACCATGAAGACACCAAGAAGGAAGGCCGACACGAGCGCAGCGGATCGGACCCACTGCCCGGCAAGCAGGAGCAGTCCGCACACGCATTCGACCCAGGGAAGGATCACGGCAACGAGATTGACGAGTGCCTCGGGCAGCAGCCTGTAATTGGCGACGGCCCGTGCAAAATCGTCCGGATGGAGGATCTTGTCGAGACCGTACAAGAGGAATATCAGGCCCAGTGCGATCCGAGCGGCGAGTTCGATCACTCTGTAGATGCCGGTATTCTGGCCTGGCTCCATGGCTCACCCTCCGTCCGGCCGAGAGACCTCCAACTTCGAGTGCAGCAGCGACGCCCCCTTCGGCTCCTTCCTCGTCTGCTCGTCCTTTTCCACGGGGTATCCTGCGCCCTTCCACTTTTCCCACCCGCCGAAGAAGACCTTTACCCGGGAATAGCCCTCCTCCTTCAGCAACTCCGCCACATCCCAGCTGGATTCACATCCTGCGCCGGCACAGTAGGTGATCAGCAGGGTCTCGGGAGGGATCAAATCCGTCCATGAGGACACCGCCTCGTCGAAGTCGTCCAGAGGCAGCAGCAATGCCCCGGGAATGTGTCCCGCACCGAATTCCTCTGCTGAGCGAGCGTCAACGAACACGCCGGTTCGCTCCTTGTGCAGGGCCCAAGCCTCTTCCAGCCGGAGTTCACCGATCCCCTTTGCCTCCAGGTGGGGGACCGGTCCCAACAGGTCAATGCCCCGGGGCGAGACAGCATTGAACAGCACCCCAAAGACTGCTCCTGCCAGGCAGATCATCACCCCCCGTCGCCCGGCGGCGAACAGGGTTCCCGCGTCAAGAAAGAATCGCCCCTTCAACTTGCAGATTCTCCTGTTCTTGCTGGATGGGTTCTTTTCTCAAACTCAGTCGCGACACCGAGGTCCTCTTTTCCCACCAAACCGAATATAATAGGATACCAAAAATCAC
>JAUWSZ010000698.1 GCA_030609865.1 bacterium
CATTGCCCACGGCATGTTGATCATGGGGTTCGTGGGCCAGGCCATTACCACTTGGATTCCCCATGACTGCCTGAAGAAATTCTCGGTTCGCTTCCGGGGGATGACCCGCCCAGGTGACGTGATCACGGTTTTGGGCAAGGTCACGGACAAGCGTACGGACGGACCGGTTCGGTCGATCACCTGTGAGGTGACTGCCGCGGACCAGAAAGGCGAAGCCAAGATTGTCGGCACCATTGAGGCGGTTCTGCCGTCCAGAGACAAGGCCTGAACATCTACTCTGTGAAAGGGGAACAGAACATGGCTTACCTAGACGGCAAGGTGGCAGTCGTAACGGGCGCAGGACGCGGTATCGGGCGGGAGATCGCCCTGATGATGGCAAAAGAGGGGGCCAAGGTGGTCGTAAACGACCTGGGTGCTTCCGACCGGGGAGAGGGAGAAGACACGAATGTGGCAGCCGAGGTGATCGAAGAGATCAAGGCTGCCGGCGGCGAGGCGGTGAGCAACCCGGACTCGGTCGCATCGTGGGACGGGGCCCACCGTATCGTGCAGGCCGCACTCGATCATTTCGGCAAGATCGACATCGTGGTGAACAATGCGGGGATCGCCCGGGACCGGATGGTGTTCAAGATGAGCGAGGAGGAATGGGACGCGGTCGTAGGGGTGCACCTGAAGGGCACCTTCAACTGCATCCGCGCCGCGGCTCCCCACATGACGGAGCAGAAGTCCGGACGATTCGTCAACTTCGCGTCCACTTCCGGGTTGATCGGCAACATCGGCCAGGCCAACTACGGCGCGGCCAAGATGGGAGTGGTTGCGTTGAGCAAGATCACGGCCATGGACATGAAGCGATACAACGTGACCTCCAACTGCATCGCCCCTTTTGCCTGGACCCGGCTGACCGCCACGATTCCAACGGAGACAGAGGCGCAGAAGAAGCGGGTCGAAAAGCTCAAGAAGATGAGTCCCGCAGACGTGGCTTCCCTGGCCGTGTTTCTTGCAGGTGACGGGGCCTCGAACATTTCCGGCCAGGTCTTTGGTGTTAGGGGCAAGGAGATCTATCTCTTCTCCCAGCCGCGTATCC
Organism: bacterium; assembly: GCA_030609865.1. The sequence goes on from JAUWSZ010000698.1 coordinate 1,082, forward strand.
TGCGCAGTATCCACAAGTCCGACGGGTGGCAGATCGAGGATCTGTCCGAGATGCTGGAAGCTACGATGAAAAGCCACTTCGCTCCGCTGGACACCTCGCCCGAGTACATCGGATGGGACCCGCTGGTGTAGGCCGTGCAGGTCAGTCGATGTATACACGATTACGGACAATCAAAGATTTTGTTCTCGGGGTATCCGCGGAGTTGTCCACTGGATGTCCGGGATGGGGCCGGGATAGATTGGAAATTCTTGACGATCGGATTATACTCTACAGACATGTTTCCTCCAATCCTCCAAGAAATTCGTTTCAGCTATCTGCACGCGTACCGAGTGGCAGGCATGTCGGAACCCTGGTCCACGAAGATGGAGCCGACCCTTGAGCTGCTGAAAGAGCAGGGCATCGATGCGATTCTGACCCTCACGGAAGACAATCTCTATGGTAAGGAATACACAGCCGCGGGGTTTCTTAGCTACCATGAACCCATCGAGGACTGTGAGCCACCCTCCATAGAGGGGATGGACCGTGCTATAGGATTCATAAACAAATGCCTGGAAGAAGGCCACGGCGTGGCGGTTCATTGCCTCGAGGGACGCGGCCGAACGGGCACAGTGCTGGGCGCATGGCTGGGGCTCAAGGAGTCTCTGAGCCCACAGGCTGCAATCAGGCGGGTGTATGATTTGAGGGAACATACGATCGTCACGCCGACGCAGCGTTCCTTCCTCCACCAATACTTGAACGACAGAAGGGGGTAAGAAGATGGCTAGAAAGATCCTCGAACCGATTCGAATCAAGAACATGGAGATCAAGAACAGGATTGGATTTCCCCCCTTTCTGGGAAATCCCCACGGACCGAGATGCGAAGCCAATGAGGATACGATTGAGTGGTTCGTGCTCAGGGCCATGGGAGGCATTGGATTTGCGCTGAGCGGGGCGATCAATCCCCTGCCCGATATCTTTGAAGAGATGATGAGCATGCCTCCTGTGATGTTTCCCCATCCGCTGACATTCCATGAAGACAGCTACATGCCCGGCTACAAGAAGCTGACCGAAGCCGTCCGTCAACACGGAATGAAGATCGGCGCCCAAATCGGGGCGGGCGGTGCCACAAAAGGCTCTTCTCCGTCTCCCTTTTCCCGGTTGAATTTCTTTGAAGCCGTCCTCGGGGCGGATCTTCCGGCCGAGGCATACACACTGGAAGAACTCGAGGAGATCAAACAGCAATGCGTGAAAACGGCTGTCCGATGCAAGACAGCCGGTTTTGATTTCGTGGAGTTGCATACCGCCCACGGGTATGTGTCCCTGTGGGGTGGGTTCATGTCTCCCTTTACGAATACGCGGACCGACAAGTACGGCGGAAGTTGGGAGAACCGGCTTCGCTTTCCCGCGGAAACCATACAGGCCATCCGGCAGGCCGTTGGGGAGGACTACCCGGTCTTCATCCGGGTCAGTGTGGATGAGCTTCACGGCGCCGATGGGGTGACCCTGGAGGATACGATCAAGTACACCGTTCCGATCATGGAAGAGGCGGGCGTGGACTGTTTCG
>JAUWSZ010000435.1 GCA_030609865.1 bacterium
CGCGGCAATATGCAAAGGGTATGCCACGGGGGCCATGATGAGAGTCGATCCCTCGCCTTCCACCGGGGGCGCTGCCAACCGAGGGGAGATAAGTCATTGATTGTCATCAACAAATTGAGCCGCATCGCTTAGAGAGAATGGCTCATGTGACAGCACTGCGGCATTGAAAACCACCAAGTGAGAGTCCCTGATTCGCGCTCCAGAGTGACAAGAATTGTCACACGGTTGACGTGGGACCGCCTTAGTGCAGGGGTCAGGGATCAGGGGTCAGGGGTCAGGCCTATCCACCCCCAAGCCATGTAACTGCGGTATTCGTCCCCACCGTCGTTCGTCCTCGTCGTCGTCCTCGAATCTGGGCACGCGTATTGAAGGCGGGAGGGGAAAGGGCAAAGGGAAAAGCAAAAAGCAGGTATTAGGTATTAGCTGTTAGGTATTAGCCCTCCCAACCGCCCTCCCGGGTACGCTTCCGAAGGGGCAGTGGAGGGGAGCTAATACCTAATGGCTAATGGCTAATAGCCAGTCCGAAAGGGGCCAGGGACCTGGGATCGGTGCCCGTGTGCGTGCCCGTGCCCGATTCGGTCGTTCCGTTCGAGGACGACGACGAGGACGATTGGTAGTCCTGGTGGGGATAACGGCTGGGAGCTAATACCTAACCGCTAATACCTAATACCCACTGACAACTCACTCTCCAACGGCGGCGCTCTCTCGATCGTTCATGGCATACTTCTCCAGCCTGTACCGGAAGGAGCGGAAGCTCACGTGAAGCAACTCTGCAGCCCTCTTCTTCACACCATGCGTCCTCTCCAGGGCCTGCCGGATCATCCGTTTCTCGATGTCCTCCACGAGGTCTTCGAGATGGACCCCCTCGTCGGGAAGCCGGAGGATGTCCCGGCTCCTGCCCGGTCCGTTCCACTCTCGTCTGACGCCATCAACGATGTCCGAAGGCAGCGAGGTCTCCTGGATTGACGAGGAACTCTCGAGTGCTACCGCCCGCTCCAGGATGTTCTCCAGTTCCCGGACGTTTCCCGGGTACCGATAATTCCCGAGCCTCTCCATGGCTTCCTCGGATATGTGATCGATCTTTCGGTTGAGTGCAACCGTGTATTTCTGGACGAAGTGCTCCGCCAGGAGCCGGATGTCCTCCTTTCGCTGGCGCAGCGGCGGAAGCTGAATCTGGATGACGTTCAGCCGATAGTAGAGGTCCTCCCGGAAGCTCCCTCGTTCGATCTCTTCTTCGAGGTCCTTGTTCGTGGCGCAGACGATCCGGACATTGACGGATATGTTCTCCGTGCACCCCACCCGACGAAACGTTCTCTCCTGGATGAAGCGGAGAAGCTTCACCTGCATGGGCGGCGGGATTTCCCCGACCTCGTCCAGAAAAACGGTGCCTCCGTTGGCCATCTCGAGCAACCCGATCTGGTTCTGGATCGCGCCCGTGAACGATCCTTTGATGTGGCCGAACAGCTCGCTTTCGATCAGGTTTTCCGGAATCGCACCACAGTGGATCGTCACAAAGGGCTCGTCTCGCCGCGTGCTCTCGTGGTGGATCGCCTTGGCGACCAGTTCTTTGCCGGTTCCGCTCTCTCCCGTGAGCAAGACGTTGGTCGGGGTGTCGGCGATCTTTTCGATGAGGCTGAAGACCCGGTGCATGGCCTGGCTCTTGCCGATGATCAGCGAGTGGGTGTCCCAGCCGTCGAGCTGTTTCTTCAGGAGCTTGTTCTGGCGTTCCAGGCACCTTCGCTCGAGGGCTCGCTTGATGACGATTCGAATCTCCTCCACCTTGAAGGGCTTCGTGATGTAATCCAGGGCACCCTGCTTCATCGCCTCGACTGCTGTTTCGGTCGACGCGTAGGCGGTGATCATGATCACCGCCGTATCGGGCCACGTGTCCTTCACCTTCCTGAGCACCCCCAGCCCGTCGATTTCAGGCATCCTCACGTCGCAGATGACGGCATCAAAGAATCGTTTTTCGATCTTCTCGATCGCTTTTGAACCGCCCTCCGCGGTCTCCACCTCATAGCCGTCGCGACGGAGCATGATCTCCAAGAATTCCCGCATGCTCTTCTCATCATCCACAACGAGAATTTTGTTCTTCGGCATCATCCCGTGCCTCCTGTACGCGTGGGGAGCTTCCTTGCCAACCCCTCGGTTGCATTTGATCGAAATCATCATCCGAACGGACACCTGCGGCCTCGTTTTCGGATGGACGGTTGTCCGACCCGGCACAGGGGACGGAATTCGACGCATGTCTTTCCGGCGCCTCTGTGCCGCAAGGTCGTGGATCCGCTGCGATCCGGTCCGGCAACTCGATCTCGAAGACCGTTCCCTTTCCCAGCTCGCTGCGCACGTGAACCCTTCCTCCATGGTTCTCAACGATTCCATGCACGATCGCGAGCCCAAGACCGGTACCTCCTTGCCGGCTCGTGTAGAAGGGATCAAAGATCCGGGTCAGATTCTCGGCGGCGATCCCCCTTCCCGTATCCTGTACCCTCCAGGAAACCGATGTGGCGCCTGCCCTTCCCTGGAGCTGTTCGGCTTCCACCCGGATCTCGCCGCCCTCGGACATCGATTGCGCCGCGTTGAGCAGCAGGTTCCAGAGAATCTGTTGGAGCTGTCTCCGGTTTCCGTCGATCCGGACGGTCGGATCCATGCGAACGTCAACGTTGAGGCCTTCGTGGAAATGGGGCCCTTTCTTGAAGAGCTCCAGGGTCTCATCCACCAGGTCTCGCAAGGGAATGGACTCCCTCTCGCCCACGTGGGGGAAAGCGAAGAGCAGAAAATCGGTGATCAGTGCGTCGAGCCGTTCACTCTCTTTCAGGACGATTTCCATCAAGCGTTCCTGCGTTCCTTCGAGGGAAATCTCCCCCTGAAGAAGCTGGATCGACCCGTAGAGAGAGGCCAGGGGATTACGGATTTCATGGGCCAGGCCCGCTGCCATCTCGCCGATGGCAGCCAGCCTTTCCTTCCGCCTGAGGGCTTCCTCCATCTGCTTGTAATAGGTCAGGTCCTGGAACACGATCAGATGACCAAACGGGTCTCCCTTGTGGTCCCGCAGGACCGCGCCGGAACACCCGAGCATGAGCGCCTTTCCAGCCTGGCGCCCGTACGACTGCTCCCACCGGAAGGGAGACGTGGAGGCGGCATCCTGGATGTCCAGTTCCTCGAGGGGGATCCTCCCCAAGAAGTCCTCCACTTTCCGGCCGAGCAACGCTCCGCCGTCCCGGTCCGTGATCGACGAGGCCGCCTCGTTCACGGACGTGATCCGGCACTCACGATCGAGGGTGATCAGGCCGGAGCGGATGCAACGGACGATCGATTCGTTCAAATGAAGGAGATCCTGGACCTTGTCCGACTTCTCCTGGAGAAGGAGATTCGTCTTGGAGAACCTCTGCTTGAGAGAACCGGTCAACCACGCGGCCGACCCCATGGCGGCGAGGATGAAGATCAGGTTGGCGATCGGGTAGTTGGCCGGGCTGGTCACCACAGGGGCTGCGATCGGCGTGGTCTTCGGGAAGAGGGACCAGTGGTACTCGAGATGGAGTTCGAGCCAGTAGAGCAAACCGCAAACAAAGGCGATCAGAATGGCGCCGTACAGACCGAGCAGGATGCTGCCCTCGATGATCACGAAGAGATAAAGGAAGATGAAGAGGCTTCCGGTCCCTCCCGTGGAGTAGATCCACACGGCAGTGAAGGCGAGATCCCATCCGACTTGCAGCTTTGCCAGAAGGTCCCTCGACACACGCGCCCGCAGGCTGAACCAGGTCAGCAGGCTGAATGCATAGGCGTAGAGAAGGAGGTGGATGAGGAGCGAGGCGTCCAGAGGAAGCGCGTTTTCGGCCCCCTGTACGGCGAGCATGGCGACGAACAGACAGAGCGCGGTCGTCAGCGCGACGCGGGTCCAGAGACACC
>JAUWSZ010000072.1 GCA_030609865.1 bacterium
CCGACGGCGAGACGAACGTCCTCGAGCATCTGGCCTGCATTGAGTTCCACGACCAGGTACTTCTTCGTCCTCTCCGACGTGCTGCGCAGGATTTCTTCCGGAAAGGGGTACAGGCTGATCGGTCGAACGAGCCCCACGCGAAGGTCAAGATCACGTGCCATCTTGACAGAGGTCTTGCAGATGCGGGCAGCCGTCCCAAAGGCCACGAGAATCAGGTCCGCATCCTCGCTCTGCTTCTTTTCATACAGGACCGTTTCCTTCTTGACCCGTTCGTATTTCTCGACCAGCTTCCAGATGTGTTTCTCGAGTTCCCCGTCCTCAAGATAGAGAGACTTGATCACATTCTGGGGCCGGCCCCCTTTCCGTCCGGTGAGCGCCCAATCCTTGGGCGGCAACTCCATCGGCGGAGGCAGCTCGCGAAGCAGGGGCTCCTTCATCTGGCCCAGTACAGCGTCACCGAGGACCATCACCGGGTTCCGGTATATGTCCGCATAGTCAAAGGCCCGGGCGGTGAGGGTGTACAGTTCCTGCACCGAGTCCGGGGCCAGAACGATTACATGATAGTCCCCGTGCCCGCCCCCTTTCACCGCCTGCCAGTAGTCTCCCTGTGAGGCCGAAATCCCGCCCAGGCCGGGCGAGCTCCGGGACATGTTCACGATCACGCCCGGAACCTCCGAGCCGGCCATGTAGGAGATCCCCTCCTGCTTCAGGGATATGCCCGGGCTCGAAGACGAGGTCATGGCCCTCACACCGCTCGATCCGGCCCCGAGCAGCATGTTGATCGACGCGATCTCGCTCTCCGCCTGAACGAAAACCCCGCCGATCTTCGGCAGCTCTTGAGAGAAATACTCCGGGATCTCGTTCTGCGGGGTGATTGGATAGCCGAAGTAGTATTTACATCCCGCGTCCATGGCGCCCATGGCGACGGCCTCGTTTCCTTTGACCAGCTTTCTTTTCATCAGGCTCTCTTCTCTACTCTGGGTTCTTGGATTCGCTTACCGCCAAACACGGATGCAGACATCCGGGCACATTTCCGCACACAGGGCACAGCCCGTACACTCCTCCATGTCGGTGATCTCGACGGGTGGATACCCCTTCTGGTTGTACCGCTTTTCAACAACCATGATCTTCTTGGGGCACACCTCGATGCAGAAATGACAACCTTTACAGCGCTCTCTGTCTATGGATACCTTTGCCATCTTGGATTACCCTCTATCGCCGAATCGATTTTCGCGTATCAAGAAAAGTTAGCATTCCCGTTGTATTGGTGTCAAAACCTCAGCGCGATTCTTCCGAGAACAGTAACTGGGACAGGGTCCTCTTGTAACCGCCAATCTTCTCCCTGCCCGCCCCCTCGAATCGCAAAATCATGCCCCCTTTGGCCTTCGTCCTCCGGATGCAGCCTTGAGCGATCATGCAGGCAAGTGCATTGCGAAACACCAGGCTGGAGCTAGACTCGCGGCGCGATATGTCCCCTTTCCGGTACAGGCCGTCCCCCCATCGGAGCACCTGGTTGTAGAACTCCTTCTCTTCGCACTCCTCCGATCCCAGGATCCTCTCGGCGGCGTTAAAGAAGATGTAGTAGGATTCAAAATAGTTCGTCAGGAGCCGGGCCAAGTAATTCAACGGAACGGGCTCTCGTACGCGAATCTCGTTCTGCTCTTGGAAATCGAGGTATCTTCTTCTCCCGGCGAAGTGGTCGCGCACGATCCTCCAATACGATCCAACAGGGTCTTCCCGCGGGAACAGAAATTCACGAGAGAAGATCTCGATGAAGACCCCGAGCCCTGAGAGAAAGCGAGGCTCCTGCAGCCGATCCGTCCTGTACAGGCGAAACACGTTTGCCGCCAGGGAAAAGGGCAGGAAGAAATGCAGGATATTGTTCTTGTAGTAGTCCAGGATGATCCTCTTGTTGTCGCCCTACGCATAGATCGGCCCGTCCGGGTCATCCCACCGCTGCACGATCTTGTCCCCCACGAACCCCTCCAACGATTCCTCCACGGCCCAGGGCAGGTTCTTGAGAACGAGCGATCTCCTGGCGCCCAGGTCCTGCAGCAGACGCAGCAGAAAAGAGGCATGCCTCGTCAACTCGGAGAGCGTGATCCCTCGCTTCGGGTGATTCAACAGGACGGTGGCCGCCAGGGCAGACGGCGTTACGGTCGTCACCTCGTTGATCGCGTAGCTGACACGGAGGGCCAGATCCTCGACCATCCCGCGACGCCGGACCCCATCCATGCCGGCAAGATCGGATTGTTTTGCCTGAAGATACTCCCGGATGGACAAGGGCGGTGCAAACTGGATGTAGACCCGCCCGTATTTCTTCTTCAGGAACCGCCTCGTCCTCAGGAGGCCCAGAAACCCCTCCTTCTCCTTTCGTCCCCCGCCCAGTTCCTTTGTGTAGCTCGACTCTTCGACGATCTTTTCGTAGGTGATCGATATGGGGACCAGCTGGAGATCTTCCGAAACCCCCTCCCCAAAGGCATCCAGTTCCATCGACAACATGCCCAGCTTCGGTTGCAGCAGCTTGCCCGTCCGACTTCGGGTTCCCTCGAGGAAGAATTCCTGAACATATCCCTCCCGCAACAACTTTCTCAGGTAGGTGCTGAAAACGGTTGCATACAGCTTCTGTCCCCGGATCGTCCTGCGTATGAAGAACGCCCCTGCCCTTCGGAAGATGTGACCCAACGGCCAGAACGACAGGTTCACACCGGCCGCAATGTGGGGGGGAGGCAGGTCGTTGTGATAGAAGACATACGACAAAACAAGATAGTCGAGATGGCTCTTGTGGCTGGGCATGAGGATGACGGAACCCTTCCGGACCGCCGCCTTGACCCGTTCCAGCCCCTTCATGTCAACCGAGAACCCGCTGTAGATGTTGTTCCAGACCCATGTGAGCAACAGACTCAGGAATTCGATATAGGTGATCCTGTAGTCTGCAGCGATCTCGTCCGCGTATTTCTCTGCCCGCTTCATAATCTTTTCGAAGGACTTCCCCTCCGAGCGGGCGATCTCCCTGGCCTGATCACGGAGGGTACGGCTGCTCAAGATGGACTCCAGGATGTACTTCCGGGGCTTGATGCTCGGGCCTGTGATCTGCTTCTTGGCCAGGTCCAGTTCCCGGTGAAGATTCCACCGGATCTTCTTGAGCAGGAGGTCTTGTTCGAGGTGGATGTTCTCCTTCCTGTACGCCTGCAGGTTCATCACCTGCCCCATGGTCACCATGGAATGGCGGGAATAGCGAAACAGGACGAGAACCTGGCGAAGACGACCTGGGGCATCCCTCCTCCCCAGGAGGACGTCGAGAAGCCCCTTCTGCACCTTCTCCGGCCCCTTACCCCAGAGAATCCCCATGGGAACCAGATAAACGGGTCGACGGCATTCGGCCTGGAACTGAACCAGGTCTTCGAGGAATTCTTTCGCCTCCGTGTAGCGCCGGCTTCCGAATCGCTGGTACCGCCGGAGGAAGAGCACCATGCTCCGGTGCCCCGCCGGGCCGTCCGGGTTCACGCCTGCATCGGGAGCAGGGGATCTCCCCTCCCCTTCGGACCTCCTCCGAATCCTTGTCCACAGGGCACGCAACATCTTGCCCACGGGCTGAAACAGTACGAAAGAGGCAATCCCGTTTCCGTAAGACGCCAGGGGAAGCTGGAGCCGCAGGCAGGTGTAGTTCAAGAACAGATAGTACAGGAGACTGGCCCTCTCCATGACATAGATCACGTGGCCCGTCTCGTTCAGTTCCTTGAGCCGGTTTTCCTGCCAGGCAGAGAGGCGAATCGGCTTGAAGAACCGCCTGAAAAAGGCCCGCAGGAGCAAACCGTACCGGTCATGCATTTCCCGCCAGGGACCCACGCTCCTCATGTTCCCCCGTTTGGGGAGCCGTCGCCCGGCCTTGCGATTCGGGTGGCGTACCGCCTTCTCTTCTTTCTTTCGGTTAACCAAGCGCATCACGGTCATCCCAGGTCCACGTATTCCACCTCGTTCATCGGAAGCTCGAGAATCTTCTCCCCGAGTTCCAGGAAGTGAAGCGAGCGATCCGTTAGGCAGATCGTGGGAGCACGCACTTCCTCGATGCCCTCTTCCTCCGCCGCCAGGCCGTGCTCCCGTAACGACGCAGCCACTTCGTTCGCCACCTCTTCCGCTGAATCCACCAGGGCGACATCCTTCCCCATCACCTGCGATAAGACAGGCTTGAGCAGGGGATAGTGGGTGCACCCCAGCACCAGAACGTCGATTCCCTTGTCCTGGAGGGACCGCAGGTAACGCTCGGCCACCCGGTAGGTGACCTCGTCCTCGCTCCACCCCTCCTCCGCCAGCGCCACGAACAGGGGGCATGGAACAGAGGTTACCTCGATATCCCTACCGTAGCCTTCGATCGCCTCCTCGTACGCCCTGCTGCGTACCGTGGCCAGGGTGCCGATCACGCCCACTCTGCGAACCCGAGAGGTGGAGGCCGCCTTCCTCGCCCCTGGCTGGATGACGCCGATGACAGGCATCTCGAAATTCCTCCTCAGGTCCTCCAGGGCGAGCGACGAGGCCGTGTTGCAGGCTACGACCAGACATTTTACCCCTTTTTCCAGAAGAAAGGATGCATTCCGCATCGAGTACTTGAGCACCGTCTCCTTTGATTTCGTCCCGTAGGGAAGACGCGCGGTGTCTCCCAGGTAGATCAGCCTTTCGTGGGGCATACGCAGGGACAACTGCTTGAGAACGGTGAGGCCTCCGACCCCCGAATCGAAAACCCCGATCGGCTGTCTGTTCATCTCCAACACATCCTCCCCTCGGTTTCTTCACGGACATAAGTTGAGGCGTTAGCAGTTAGCTTTTAGCCCACCCCCCTCCTCCGCGATGTTCCCGGGGGGTAACGGCTGGGAGCTAATAGCTAACGGCTAACAGCCAATAAATTCAGTGGCTGTCTCCAATTTCGCCCGTGCCCGATCTCAGTGGGTGCCCACATTCCTTTTCCCTCTCCATCAACTGCGGGTACGGTCGGATCCTTTTCTGCCGGCAGGGCCTTCGAGGGTCTTCCGGGAAGTGTTCGATTCGGCCTGATGGAACATGGCGGCCCGCATCCTCTTCCACAATACATCCTTTCCGAGACCGGTCTTGGCTGAAAACAGCACCAGGTCCGCATCCTGATCGAGTGATTTCTGCAACGCCTCTTTCCGCTTCGCCCGTTCCCCGGGGGACACCTTGTCCGCCTTCGTACAAACCGGGATGTAGGGGATGGAATACGAACAAAGCCAATCGTAGAGCATTCGATCGAGCTCGGAAAGCTCTCTTCGAATGTCCAGGATCCAAACGACACTCACAAGCGTCTCCCGGTTGACCAGATAGGCATCGATCAGCTGCTTCCAGGCGTTCTGGACCGTCTTTGGAACCTTGGCATACCCATAGCCGGGCAGATCCACGAACCGGAATACGTCGTTCACGCGGAAAAAATCGATGGCCCTCGTCTTGCCCGGCGTCGAACTCACCGCAACGAGCCGCCTGCGCGTCAGCAGGGTGTTGATCAGCGAGGACTTCCCCACATTCGACCTCCCCGCAAACGCAATCTCCGGGAGAGGGAACCGGGGGAATCCCTTCGGATCACGGCACCGTTTCTCGAGTTCAACAGAAGTTACTTTCATCGCCTCTCCAAGAAATTGCCAATTCTCTCCAAAGCCTCCTCAATGTTCTCTTTCGAATTCGCATAGGTGAATCGGAGGTACCCCTCCGCATTCGGGCCGAAATCGATCCCCGGCGTCGTCCCGACCCCCGCGTGCTCCAGAATCTCAAAGGCAAACCGCCGAGAGTCGGTACAGAATTCCTTGGCATTCGCCAGGACGTAGAACGCCCCCGTGGGCTCCACCTCGATGCCGAACCCAAGCTTGCGAAGCCCGGCCAGCAGGAGGTTTCTCCTTTCGTTGTAGATCTCGCACATGGCTTCCACCTCCTGCCTCGCCTCGCGCAGTGCGGTCAGTGCCGCCCACTGAACGAAGGAATTGGCGGAAATGAAGAAGTTCTGCTGGAGCGTTTGCAGGGAGCGCATGAACGGCTCCGGAGCAATGACGTATCCGAGCCTCCAGCCCGTCATGGCGTAGAGCTTGGAGAATCCGTTCAGCACAAATGCGTCCTCCGAATATTCAAGGGCGCTGTGAGTCTCTCCCTCGTAGACCAGCCCGTGGTAGATCTCATCGGAGACGACAGACGGGCCCAGCCGGGTGAGCCTCTCCAGGATCTCGGCAGGAATGACGGTCCCGGTCGGGTTTGCGGGCGAATTGACCACGATGGCCCGGGTCTTCTCGCCCAGGCACTCCCGGACGGCCCCCAGGGAATACTGAAACCCTTCCTTCTCGTAAACCGGGATGGTCTTGACCCGGGCACCCACGTACCGGATGAAATTCGGGTAGCACGGGTAGTGGGGGTCCGAAAGGATGACTTCGTCGTCCGGATGGCAGAGGACGGAAAAGGCCAGGAGCATGGCCGGGCTGGTTCCCGAGGTAACCAGGACCCGATTCGGTGTGATGGCCACGTTGTATTTTTCTGCGTACTCCCTGCAGATCTCCTCCCGGAGTTCCAGCAGGCCCAGGCTGTGGGTGTACTGGGATCTTCGGTCCTTCAGGGCCCGGATACAGGCCTCGCGAACGCAGGAAGGCGTCTCCAGATCCGGCTCGCCTATCTCCAAATGGATGATGTGCCTCCCCATGGCCTCGAGTTCCTGGGCCTTTTCCATGATCTCCATGGCCAGGAAGGGCTTCATCCCCCGCACGAGTTCCGGAACCGTCGTGTCCGGTTGTATGGGCTTCTTCATCGTGTATTCCCTTCGCAGCAACAGAATCGACACCTCTTGAGCATATCCTGTAAATGCAGACGGCTCAAGTATGCGATCACCGATTGACAAGGGACGACGAGATTCGAAACAATGTGGCACACTCACATCGAGGGCCACTACATGCATCCAGTGCTGTTCGTCATCCCCTTACCGTTCACAGAGACCAAGATCCTGATCTATTCGGTCTTCTTCTCCATCACGGTAGCCCTCGTGCTTGGCATCTACCTGGGCACGAGAGCAGCGCAGAACGAAGGATTGCCTGTCGAGACCGCCTTGAACATGACCTTCTTCGGGCTGATCGGCGTGATCCTGGGGGCGCGCCTGTATGCCTTCTTCGAGAATCCCTCCTTCTACCTCAACCATCCGCTCCGGCTGATCAAGCTGTGGGAAGGCAGCCTGGGCACTTACGGAGGGGCGATCGGAGGGGTCTTGAGCAGCCTTGGGTACCTCGTTCTGAAAAGACAGCCCCTATCGGCCTACCTTGATGTCTATGCGCCGTATGCCTTCCTGGGCATCGGAATCATCCGGGTCGGTGATTTTCTGAACGGAACCGCTTTTGGCAAGACGACCGGCTTGCCCTGGGGCGTGTCGTTTCCCAAGGGCAGTTTTGCCTACAACCGCCACCTCAGTCACGGTTGGATCGGCCCGGATGCGGCCTCATCGATGCCGGTACACCCCACCCAACTCTACTCCGCAATCTCGTGCTTCCTCATCTTCTTCCTGCTTCTTGCACTCGGGTCGAGGCTCGCGAAGTCGCCCGGAAGCCGCTTCCTCCTCGGTGCGGGTCTCTACGCCGGATCCCGCCTCCTCATCGACTTCCTTCGGGACGACCTCCAGCGGCAACCCCCGTGGAATCTGGCTTCCACCCAATGGGTCGGGATTGCCGTTCTGGGCTCCCTGTTGCTGGCCTGGTACTGCCTGAACCTGGCCCGAAAGAGGCGTCAAAAAAAGGTGTCAGGAACCTTTTTCGTCCCTGACACCTTTTTCGTCCTCGTCCTCGAACATGTACCCGTGTACCGCGCGCTCTCTTCACGCCCATGATTTGACCCAGTTCTCGAGCCCGTGTGCGTGCCCGTGCCCCATTCTTGGCTATCAGCTATTAGCCTTTAGCTATAGCCCACCCCGCCCCAATTTTGCGTGCATCCCGTTGGAGGAGTGGTTGGGAGCTAACAGCCAAAAGCTAACTGCTAACAGCCAAGTTCGAGGACGACGACGAGGACGAGCGCAAACTGCCAGAGTCCCGCGCACATCTCTTAGGAAGCGGTATTACCTAGATCGAGGGCAAGGGGGGAGCACCGTGGATTAAGACGGGTCGGCCACGACAACCTCGATGCCCGGGTCGCAGATGAGATCCTTGAGGACCGCGTTGCTTTCCAGACGGACCCGTTTTCCCCGTTGTTGATGAGAATAGAGGTTGGCCCACTTGATGACTGCCCGGATGATATCCGGAGGGGAGAGTTGTTCCTTTCGGAGGATGACATCCTTC
>JAUWSZ010000551.1 GCA_030609865.1 bacterium
ATGTCAACGGGTACGACGGAAAGGTGGCGGCCTTCGACTGGAAGCTGCTACGCGTGCAGGAGGCCCTCCTCGCGTTCCTTCCGGGCATCTATCCTTTCGTGCAGAACCGGTACGGTGAGTGGCAGACCACCAAGGACGTCAAGCGAGTGATCTACGGATACGAGAAGGAGGGCTGGCAGGGCGCTCCATGGGCCCCCACGAATCTCATCTGGGCGAAGCGGCCGGTCTACGTCATCGAAATGACACCGAGAGACCGCTACTACAATTACGGGACCCATTACATCTGGGCGAGCCCGGAAACGTACGCCTGTCCCTTCAAGGTGGTCAACGACCGGGCGGGTCAATACTGGAAATCCCTGTACATGGTCAATACCTTTGTACAGAGCGCGGACAAGACGATGGCCGTGATCGCCGTGCCGGGCCAGAACGTGATTGACGAGCGATACAAGCACGCAACGATTACACAGATTCTCAGCCCGGAGAATCCCTGGACCATGAAGGCACGGATGAACCTGGATGACTTCTCGATGGCCGGCTTCCAGAAGTTCTGCAAATAGTCCCGGCGAGAATTCCTTCGTGAAGTGCTGCGGGGCCCCTGTTTCCCGGGATTCCCTTTTCTCCGGATTCGCAGGCGATCGCGGCCCCACACGGATGACAGCGGAAGGAGAGGCATCTCATGAGTGAGGCGAACGCGGGAAAGGATTTCCAGGTAACCTACGACCGACAGGGTCATGTCGGGGCGATTACCCTGAACAGGCCTGAAAAGCGGAATGCACTGAACCCCAGGGTCTGGGATGCCCTGGACGAGGCGATCGCTCAGGCCGAGCAGGACGCAGAGGCACGGGTCGTTCTGCTCCGGGGGGAGGGGAAGTCCTTTTGTGCCGGACTCGACCTGAGCCCGGCGAATGAGCTTTTCTCCGTCGTTTCCGATGCGCCGAGTGTGACAAGCAAGATGGAGTTCTACCGGGAGGTCCGGAGGACTCAGGGGATTCACACCCGCCTGGAAAGGCTCGTCAAGCCGACGATCGCGGTCATTCAGAGGCACTGCCTGGGGGCGGGACTGGAGCTGGCCCTGTGCTGCGACATCCGGCTCTGTTCCGAGGGGACGGTGTTTGCCCTGCCGGAGGCAAGGCTTGCCTTCATCACCGATATCGGTGGTCTGCAGCGATTGGCCAAGGTTGTGGGGCCGGGCCATGCACGGGAGATCTCCTTCCGGGCACATCCGTTCGACGCCCGGAAGGCGCAGGCCATCCACCTCGTGAACGAAGTCTACCCGGACGAGGAAACCCTGCTGGGCAAGTCGCTGGAGATGGCCGAGGAGATCGCGGGCAACCCGCCGCTTGCCGTCCAGGGTGCCAAGGAGGTTTTCCTGTTCGACGAAGAAGTCACCCTGGAAGAGTCCCTCGAGTACAATGCGGCAAGATCCGCGATGGTCGTGCCCTCGGAGGACATGAAGGAGGCCGTCTCCGCCTACCTGGAGAAGAGAAAAGGCACCTTCAAAGGAGAGTGACCCCTTTCTCCTTTCTTTTTTTCCAGTAACCTCCGGGCACGCGAAGGACGTACTGAATGGTAATGGGCTCTACAGGAGACTTCCGCCGGGCGACTTCGGGAGAGGGGGAGACGGAGCCCAAGCAAATCGGAGAGGGAACCCAGGCCGGCACCGAAGGGCAAGACTCCCCAGTGTTGTTCCCCAGTCACCGTTTTCGTGACATAGGAGGTTCTTATGGCAGACTATGACGTAGTGGTCGTTGGCGCCGGGAACGCGGGCATGACCGCCTCGGCTGCGATGGCAAAGAAGGGCCTGAAGGTACTGCTCCTGGAGAAACACAACATACCGGGCGGTTGCGGAACGAGCTTCTGCCGTGGACGTTTTGAATTCGAGGTTGCCCTGCATCAGCTGAGCGGGATAGGGGCGCCGGAGAACCCAGGGCCCCTGCGGATGATGCTCCAGGAACTCGGGGTGATCGATGATCTCGAGTTCGTGGAGATTCCGGAACTCTTCAGGGTCGTCATGCCGGGCACGATCGATGTGAGGCTCGAGCCAGACAAATCCCAGGTGATTGCCGAGCTTCAAAGCCACTTTCCGAACGAGAAGGAAGGAATCGAGAAATTCTTCGACCTTTCCTTTACGTTCGCCACCCAGTTGCTCTCGGTCTTCTATTTCAACGATCCGGATGCGACGCGCGAGAAATACCCAGTCCTGTACGAGTACGCGTTCAAGACCTGCGAGGAGGTCCTCGACAGCCACTTCTCGGATCCCCTGCTCAAGGCGGTGGTGAGTGTCTACTGGGGCTACCTCGGCATGCCCCCCAACCGCTTGTCCTTTGCCTACCTGGCGATCCTCTACTTCAGCTTCATCGAATTCAAGGCTTATCACGTGAAGGGTGGATCCCAGGCCATGTCGAATGCGATCGTCAACAAGTTCCTCTCCTATGGGGGCGAGGTCCGGTTCAACTGTGGCGTGCAGAAGATCGAAGTGGCGAAGGGCGGAGTGAAGGGCGTCGTGACCGAGCACGGGGACGAGATCTCAGCGAAGTGCGTCTTGTCCAACGCGTCCCCGGTGGCCACCTACCTGCAGCTCATCGATCCTGAACACGTGCCCGATCAAGTGCACATCGAGATGAGAGGTCGGAGCTTGAGCATGTCCGGCTTCACTCTCTACATGGGGCTCGACTGCGAGCCCGGGGAACTGGGCATCCAGGACTCCACGAGCTTCATCATGTCCAATACCGAAATCGGAGACAAGGTGTACGATCAGATGCGGCAACTCCGGGTGGAGGACGACCTGATGGTGCTCAGCTGCTACAACATCGCGGATCCGGACTTCTCTCCGAAAGGGACCAGCCAGGTCAGCCTGGTCACGCTTAAATCCGGCGAACCCTGGCTTCGTCTCCCTCCGAGCGACTACTTCCGGGAGAAGTACCGCTCTGCGGACAACATGATGTGTACCCTCGAGAAGGTGTACCCGGGAATTCGCGATCGTGTCGAAGAGATCGAGGTGGGCACGCCCCTGACCCACATGCGTTACCTCGGCCACCCGGCAGGTGCGATCTACGGCTTCGAACAACAGATGAAGGATTCTCTTTTCTTTCAACCGGGGGGCGCATCACCGATACATGGCCTGCATTTCGCCAGCGGCTGGGCAGGTGATCCGGGGTTCCAGCCCACCCTGGAGGCCGGTAAGGCAGCGGCCAAGTCCATCCTGAAAGAACTCGGTGCGTAGAGTAACAAGGGGGAGAAGATGAGCAAGGACGTTTTCGCAGATTTTGACGGCTACCAGGAAGTTGCCGAATCGGTCG
>JAUWSZ010000144.1 GCA_030609865.1 bacterium
TCGGACATGGTGACGATCGGAATGTTGAAATTGTCCAGAAACATCATGAACCGGTCGTACTTGTCCGAGGAGTCGGGATCCATGATACCGCTGAGTTCGTCCGGGTTGCTGGCCGCGACGCCCACAGGCATGCCGTCGAACCGGGTGAATCCCACCACGAGGTTGGGGGCAAAGTCCTCCTTGATCTCGAAGAACTCTCCGTCGTCCACGATCAGGTCGATGACCTCGTGCATGTCATAGGTGAACTTCGGATTGTCCGGCATCACGTCGAGAAGCGCCTCTTCCCTGCGGCCCGGGTCGTCGGTGGGGTCCACCCTGGCGGGCGCTTCCCAGCAGTTCTGAGGCATGAACTCCAGCAGGCGCTTGGCCAGGTCCATAGCCTCTTCATCGCTTTCAGCCAAGAGGTCGGCCTGGCCGCTCTTCTGCATGTGAAAGTCCGCGCGGCCTGCCTCCTCGGATTCGATCTCTCCACCCATCCACAAGAACCCGGTCTTCTCATTCATGATCAGGAAATCGGACAGCACCGGTACCTGGGCCAACGGCCCGGCACAAGGCCCGAGCACCAGGGCAATCTGCGGGATGACCCCGGAATACAGGCAGTAGTTCCGGACCAGTCGGGCCAGGCCGTGCAAACCGACGAAGCCCCGGGTGAAGCTGATTCGCGTGCCCACCGAGTCGAAGATGCCGATGATGGGCAGTTGCTCCTGCCCGGCCATCTCCACCAGCTCGGCTATCTTCCAGACGCCCTGGTCGCCCAAGGCCCCGGACATGACCGTGAAGTCAGTCGCATAGATCATCGCCTGCCGGCCGTTGATTCGCGCCGTGCCCATGACCACGCCGTCCGCAGGGCTGGGTCTGTCGAGCTCTCCCAATGCGGCCCTCGTGTCCCGGACCAGGGAGCCCATCTCCTGAAACGTACCCGGGTCGGCCAGGTAGTCGATCCGCTCGCGGGCCGTCAGCTTGCCCAGGTCGTGCTGGACGGCTATACGGTCCTGCCCTCCCCCTTCCAGGTTTTCCCTGTTGTTCACGGCCATTTTTTCCAAATAGCCGTCCATCCATTGTCCCATGGGAGCAACCTCCTTTACCTAGATGTTGCAACATCTAGGTTTATTCAATAAGCGATTGCGGAGTATCCACTATCTTCGTTCTCAAATACTCGCCGAGTGTCTTTGCCTGAGGATCCATGCGCAGCGAAGCCGAGACCCCGTCTCCCAGTACGCCCTTTATGTAGAAGTTGAGGGCGAGCAGGTTCGGTAGTTCGTATCGTTCAATGTCATACACGGCCATATCCGGCAGAAGCGCCTTGAGTTTTTCCACGGTCACAAAGCTCCGGAGAAATGCGTAGGATTCGGGTGTTTTTCCCCAGATGCCGAGGTTTGCGTTGCCCCCCTTGTCGCCCGATCGGGCGGCGAAAAGGCGACCCAGCGGGGCGGCAACTGTCTCCCCTACCGGCACGGGCGGAATCTTTACGGCCAAAGGTTCGGGTGCCGTCCCGTTCTCCCCGAATCGAACCGGGTCGATGGCAATGGTTTCGTCGCCGATGACGACCTTCTGCGGAACCTTGTCCATGGAGACCAGGGTCGGCCAGTGCCGGATCACCGGGCGGCCCCTGTCCGGCGGAGCGGTCAGCGCAAGACCCGGGACGCTGCACAAGGCCAGTTCAATGAACTTGGTTGAGAACATCGCCACCTTCTTGGGGTCCGGGTCCATGACGGACATGCGCAGATATGCGTACGCCTCCTCGTTGCTGGGCGGGTCTTCTTTGTCCGAACGAATCAACTCAACCTCGGCGACTTGGAATGCGTCCTTTCCACCAAGACTCTGAAACAGGGTGTCCTCCACGATCCGGGCCTTCTTCTCGATGTCCAGTCCTGCCAGAAGCAGCGTCATGGAGTTGCTGTGCCCGGCCATATTGTTGATGCAGACCTTGGTGGTCTTCGTGGGCGCCTCGCCCCGGACTCCGTCGATGGCCACACGGTCCGGTCCCTGCTGGGATATCCGAATGGTATCGAACCGGACCCCCACGTCCGGGGTGAGGTATTTCGGCCCTCGGATCTCGTAGAGAAGCTGGGCGGTCACCGTTCCCACCGACACCAACCCTCCGGTTCCGGGATGCTTCGTGATGACGAAAGATCCGTCTTCGTGCATTTCGGCAATGGGAAAGCCAACATTGTGGTAGGAAGGAATCTCGTCCACGAACGAGTAGTTCCCGCCGCAGGCCTGCCCGCTGCACTCGATGATGTGCCCGGCAACGGCGGCGCCGGCAAGCCTATCCCAGTCCTCCGGCTGCCATCCGAAGCGCCAGGCCGTCGGCCCCATGACAACGGCGGCATCCGCAAGCCTGCCTCCCACGACGATGTCCGCCCCCTCTTCCAGTGCCCTCACGATCCCCCAGCCCCCGAGATAGGCGTTTGCAGTGATAGGCTGGGCCTCGACATCTTTCAGCGGAATCCCTTTGTCCAGATGAACGAATGCCTCACCCTGCTCCTGAAGATCGGTCAGACGCGGCATCAGATTGTCGCCTTCGATGTAAGCGATTCTTGGGTGCAGTCCGAGCTCATCAGCCGCCTTCTTCAATTCTTCAGCCAGAGCCTTTGGATTGAGACCCCCGGCGTTGGAAACCACCTTTATCTTCTTGTCCAGACACTGTCCCATCACCCTTTCCATCTGTTTTAGAAAGGTGTGGGCGTAACCCTTATTCGGATCCTTCAAGGTCTGTCTGAGAAGAATGGCCATGGTCAGTTCGGCAAGGTAATCGCCGGTCAGCACGTCGATGGGGCCGCCTTCGATCATCTCCTTGGCGGCAGCGAACCGGTCACCGAAAAAGCCGCTGAAGTTGGCAATGATGAATTTGTCCCCTTGATCCAACATTTCGGCCTCCGATTCTACAAGGAAGGGTCCACCAATCACTGCAGCAGCAACGAACGTGCCAACGCCAGTAAAATCATATCCTATTGATATTATTGAATATTATATCGAAGATCACTTTCGGTCCAAGGGAATATTGCCTTAATACAGGCAGTGTTGTCGGAATAGAGGCAATTCTTCTTGACCAGTCGGTCCTCAAGTCGTAATCTGATGGCTCATCCACACGACGGCGGTGCATCCACTTGCGAACGTTGCGATGAAGCCAATAGGGAATTGGCCCCAATCAGCTGACCACCGGCAGAGCCGGTGGTCTAGTATTTTCAATCAATGGATATTGTGGGGAGGTAGGCGACATGGGTTCCGAAATCCCGGAGTTCACATCGGCCCAGAGGAGCTTCCTGGCGGCGCTGGAAGCGTGCGGCGAAGCGGTACCCTTCGACGCGGCCAAGACCATGACCCCTTTACGCCCGGGTCCACTCGAGGATCTGATCAAACGATGCGACCAACTCGGCTGGATCGACAGGACCGAAGACAACAGGATCGGCCTCACCCAGGACCTTCCAGAAACGGTCCGGTACGACCTCAAGCTCATCAACACGCCGGAGCAAGTGTCCGTTCTGATCGACAGGATCCGGGCCGCGGGCCTCCCGGACCGCTTGCGCACGAGCACGATGATCAAGCTCCTGGCAGCCTCGGGCAAGTTAGACGAAGCAGCGGACATCGAAATGGATCTGGCTCACGCCTTCCTCGAGCAGCGTGACCATGACCAGGCATATCAGTACCTCAGCAGGGCTGTCGGAAGGCTGCACACTTATATCACGGGCGGAGGGGACGACAGAGACCGTCTGTTCGTGGAAGCAGCCTTAGAGTTGTCGAGCGTCTCGTTCGCCGTGGGCCGGGGGATGCAGGTGTTGGCCTCTTACCTGCGCACAGCGGTCAACCTGGCAAAGGCCTCCGGCAACGTAAGGTCTCACGCCCTGGCGTGCATGCACCTGGGTCGGTTGCTCGCCTATCTCGACCAACGATCCGAATCCCTCGCCATGCTCGTCGCCGGCAAGGAAGAAGTGGAGCGCTTGGGGGATACGGATATCCTCAAAGCTGCGGCCGAGTTTCTCGGGCTCTACTTCATGATGCAGGGTCGGTTCACAGAGGCCCTGGTCCACTTCGAAAGGGCCGAAGAGCACTTCACACAATCAGGAGACCGCCTGCTGGTCTATCCGATGATCCTCTGGAGCCTCGGGATCACCCTGTTCGCGACTGGCCAGGTTCCCCGGGCCCTCGGTTTTTTTCAGGGCTACTGGCGTTCGGCAAGGGATATGGGCTTACCTGCGGTGGCTTCCATCGCCAGGGCGATCCTTGGCTTCTCGTTGGCTGTGGCCCGAAAGCGCCGGGAAGCCCTTTTTCACCTGAACGCCTCCCTCGAGGAAGCACGTGAGGGGAGATACGCCTATTCGCTCTTCATCGCCAGGACCGGCCTGGCCATTCAGTCTTTCCACGACGGCGACCTGCAAAAGACTTTCGAGTTTCTTCGATCGGCTGTGGTGGAGGGACAAAAAGCGACATCCGCTCTTGTCCTCTTGAATCTATATCTCCTTGATATGCTTGCCGCGCTCCATGATCACGGGTTCGAGCCCGTGACCGAGGGCTGGGAATACGAAGAGCAATTGGAACTCTGCTTAAAGGAGCCAAGCCTGCCTCGGCGGGGTATCGCCCTCAGGCTGCGGGCCGAGGAGAAACTCCGTTCCGGCGAGGCCGCTGCCCAGGTCATGGAGGACCTCACCGTCAGTCAGGATTATCTCCAACGGGCCGGAGCCATCTTTCCACTGAACGACACCCTGCTCACAATGGCTCGACTCAAGCTACGTGAAGGCGACCGCGAGGAATCGCGTGCTTTGCTCCAAAAGGCGTGGCATCAAATACGCGGAATGGGCCTCGAGTTGGAGTATGTACCCGAGGACCTCAGGTTCATGCTCGAGGAGGAGACCTCCTGGCGAACCGAAAGAGACTCCGCACAGATTCTCGTGGATCACTATTTCGACTTCCTGCATGCACTGGATGCTGCCGCAGACGAAGAAGAGCTCTTCCATCGGGCGGTGCGTCGATTGAGCCAGATCCTCGGGGCGGAACGCGGGGCTCTATTCTGGACGACTGCCAAGGGGAGTGAGGATAACCTCGAGTTGAGGGCCGGGCACAACTTCAGCAAAAGGGAAACCCATTCGGAGGCCTTCAAGCCGAGTCTGGCATTGATCCGCAGGGCATTCATGGAGAACCAATACATCCGGACCCGACCGGAGCCTCCTCCGGCGCAATCGATAGACGAGGAAATAAAGGGTCTGCTCTGTATCCCGATTCAGGTGGGAGCCGAAGTGCGAGGTGTCCTGTACTATGACAATTCATACGTGAGCGTGAACTTCGATTTCCTGCCCCCTCAATGGACACCACTCCTGGTCAGCCACACGAACAACTACATCGGCCACATCCTGGAACTCATTCAATTGCGGGAAGAAACGAGCAGGCTGGTCGCGGACAAGTCGATTCAAATGGAACGTCTTGGGGGCGACCCCATTCTGGCGCAAGCACCGATCATGCTCAAGGTGCTCGATCAGGCGGAAAAGGCTGCCCGCTCGGAAGCCACGCTCCTGGTGACGGGAGAGACAGGCACGGGCAAGGAACTTCTGGTGAGCAGGATTCACAAGCAGAGCCAACGGGCCGACGGGCCGTTCATCGTCGTCGACGCGCCGACCATACCAGAGAACCTGGTGGAGAGCGAACTGTTTGGCCACGAGAAAGGGGCCTATACCGGAGCGGACAGCAGGAAGAGAGGCCGTATCGAGCTGGCTCACGAAGGAACGCTCTTCATCGATGAGATCGGTGAACTGCCCTTGCCGATTCAGGCAAAGCTCCTGCGGGCACTCGAAGGAAAGACCTTTTACCGCCTCGGAGGAACGCAACCGGTAAAGTCCGACTTCCGCCTCGTTGCTGCGACGAATCGCCGACTCTCGGATGAAGTGGCAGCGGGACGTTTTCGACAGGATCTCTATTATCGACTCAATGTGATTCCCATCGCTCTGCCGCCCCTGCGAGACCGTCCTGATGACATCATCCTGCTGGCCCGGAGTTTCTTCCGCCACTACTGCCACAAATACGTCCGCAAGGGACTCGAGCTGACCCGTCAGGATGAGGACAAACTGACTGCCTATCCATGGTTCGGCAATGTAAGAGAATTGAAGAACGTCATCGAGCGGGCGGTAACCTTGTCCACCGGGAACAAGCTCATCCTTGATCTCCCCATAGGGCAGCCCTCTCCTGAAGTACAGACCTTTCCGGATACCCCCACCCTAGACGAGCTTCAACGTCGCTACAACACACCCGCGCTCGAAAAGACGGGCGGCCGCATCTATGGCCCAAACGGCGCCTCCGAGATCCTAGGAATGAAAAGATCAACGCTGTATACAAGAATGTACAAACTTGGAATAAGGAGTACTGCCTCCTGAAGCAGCCGGGTTATCCTAACGACTTCTGGAAGCCTGTTCGCGGCTGTGGTACCGATCGATCCGACGGGCAGGAAAGCCCTTGCCGGGGAAGTGGCATAACCCAATGGACTGACCAAAAACATTGAACTGCGAAATACGAGCGGCAGCCAAATATAATTCCGGGGACATGGAGTTGCAGACGAAGCAGTGATTGTCTGAAGTGGCCTTTTCCTGGGAGTGCACGGTGAACATTCTCAGACGGCTTGACATTCACTGTCATACTGACCAATCTGATGGTGACAAAGAGGTTGCTCTGTTTGTACGGTGTAAAAAGGGGCAAGTAAATGTCAGAAACAACATCATTAAATCTGTACTCCGGGCAGCCCCAGCA
>JAUWSZ010000520.1 GCA_030609865.1 bacterium
TGGTGGCCAGCAGTGTGGATGTGCAGCAGACCTTCGACAAAATGCTTCCCGCAGGGGCGGTTCCCAGGGAGACCCTGGAAGAGGTCAGCCAGGTTGAGTACCAGGAGGGATCGCTCTTTACCGTGCACATGGCCATGCACAAGGTACCGACCTACAAGGCCGCTGCCTTCGACCCGGACATCAACCAGGCGTGGGTGTTGAACATCGGGTACGAGTGTCTGGAGGATTTCAACCAGGATTGGGCCGCAATTCGCAGGGGTGAAGCGCCAGCGAAACCGAAACTGAATGTAGCGATCAACTCCCTGTTCGATCCTACGGATGCGCCCGAGGGCAAGGCCACCGGGATGATCCGGGTCTTTGCGCCGTATTCGGTAGACGGGAAGGGCCCCGGGGTATGGGCCACCTCCTTCAAGGATGTGCTTGCCCGGCGGTGTATCGACAAGCTTCTCGAGCACTGTGACGGTTTCTCGCAAGAGAACATATGGGTGTCAAGGCCGTACACACCGCTGGACATCTCGGAGAAGCTCGTCAACATGGTGAACGGCGACTGGATGGTGGGCAGGATTTCCGAGTCGAATCTCATGCTCAACCGGCCCAGCCAGGCCCTCTCTCAGTACCGGACACCGGTCAAGGGATTGTATCTCTGCGGTTCCACGACCCATCCGCACGGGTTCATTACCTTCGGGCCGGGCTACAACGCCCTGCAGGTGATCGCAGAAGACTTTGGCCTGGACACGTGGTGGGTGGAAATCTAATAGGAGACGCACAAATGATCAAAAAAGAATACGATGCGATCGTGATCGGAAGCGGAATCCAGGGGCTCTGCCTGGGCGCCTACCTGCAGCGAGCCGGTATGCAAACAGCGATTTTTGAAAGAAGACACGAAGAGGGCGGGTGTGTCTGCACACGGGAGACCACGGCTCCAGGGTTCATGCACAATCATGCCGTCTGCATGGAATTCCTGGACTGGATGCCCTTCTACCATGATTTCGGGCTCGCAAGGCTGGGAGGGCGAACGATCTACCCGGATGCGCAGTTCGGGATCCCCTTCTCGGACGGAAGCCCTCCGATCATCCTGTACAGCATTGCCTCGGAAGAGAACTACGAGCGGTCCCACAAGTCGATCTCCGTCTATTCGAAGAAGGACGCGGACACGTGGGTTCGGCTCCGTCGCATGGCCCAGGATCTGGAGCCTATGTTCTGCCAGTTCTTCTACAGCCCTCC
The DNA here is from genome assembly GCA_030609865.1 of bacterium. Next base: position 1,225 of record JAUWSZ010000520.1, read on the forward strand.
TGCCATGCCCACCCCAGACGATCCGGATCCTTTTGAGACACTGAGTCGGACCCTCGTCGACCTTTTTGGGGTCCCCCCTCACCTGGCTCAGGAATCGGGCAAGGACCTGGTCGACCATCTCTTTGAAACCCCGGGCCTGAGGACCCTCCTTTACAATGGCCTCGAGGATTGGGGAACCCCTCTCTTGACGAAGGGGCTGGGGGCTTTCGCACTGATCAGCCTCTTCTTCATCGAGGCGAACTCGCGCATCATGATCGGGGGAACCCACACCCTGGCCCATGCCATGGTCATGGCCTGTGTGCGCGAGGGCGTGGAATTTCACGAGAGAGGGGACGTAAAGAAGATCCTCGTCGAGAACGGCAAGGCGGCAGGGGTGGTACTCGCGGATGGAACAGAAGTAAGGGCCAGAAAACTCGTCGCCTCGAACGCGGATCTCAAGCAGACCCTGCTCGGTATGGTGGGTCAAGAGAACCTGAGCCCCCATTGGGTCGAGCGAACGAAGGCCTTCAAGTACGGCCGCTCCTGCGTGCTCGGATCGGTCCACATGGCCCTCAACGAGGCCCCGGACTACAAGAGTGCCAAACACAATTCGGACATCAACAAGACCTTCATCACGGTCGTGGGCGTGGACACCCCGGAGGAAATGGTCGAACACTGCGAGGAGATCGAAGAAGGGAAGATCCCGACGATCCCGGCCATGTTCAATTCCTGCCTTTCCGTGTTCGATCCCACCTATGCCCCTCCTGGCAAGCACACCCTGTCCGCATGGATTTTTTTCCCCAAGGCGAGCGATCTGACCCGCAGGCAGTGGTACGAGGTGAAGAAGACTTACAATGATCGGGTGATCGAGCGGTTCGAGAAGTGGGCCCCGAACATGACCCGGGCCAACGTGATCGCAGATTGCTTCGAGACCCCTCTGGATTTGCAGGACGACAAGCTGGTCCCGGAGGGTGATTTCTGTTACGGCGCCATGTGTCCCGAGCAGTTGGTGCACAACCGACCCTTCCTCGAGGCCGCACAGTACCGGGCGGAAATCCAAAGCCTTTACCTGGCCAGTTCCGGCCAGCATCCTCTGGGAGGGGTGAGCGCAGCCGTGGGCTACAACGCGTACAAGGTGATTGCAGAGGACTTCAACCTGGATTACAGGCCCTGGGAGTCCACCGGCCGGGGATTTTGAGTACGGATGTATACAAATAGGGTCACAGAAATTGCGGACATTGCGAGCCACCCAAGAGACCGCGGAATTCCTCGCAATTCCCACAACCTACTTCCCTGGTGGAGTTTTCACCAGGGAGAACGCACCGTGTACAAGGGGAGGGAGAACATGAGACTAAAAGACAAGGTTGCACTCGTTACAGGCGCCGGTGCGGGCATCGGCAAGGCCATTGCAGAGACCTTTGCCAAGGAAGGGGCAAAGGTCGTGGTGAACGACATGAACCCTGCCACGGCCCAGGCCGTTGCAGACGGAATCGGTAAGGGAGGCGGCACGGCCGCCTTTGTCCAGGGCGATGTCTCGAAAGAAGCGGACGCCGTCAAAATCGTGCAGTTCACGGTCCAGACCTACGGGCGTCTGGACATCCTGGTCAACAACGCGGGCATCGAATTGATCAAGCCCACCCACGAACTGACCGAGCAGGACTGGGACTCGGTCATGAACGTCAATCTGAAGGGGCTCTTCCTCGTCTCCAAACACGGGGTCATCCAGATGCTGGCCCAAGGAGGCGGGAGCATCATCAATATGGCGTCTGCGGCCGGGATTATCGGGTTCCCGCTCCTTGCATCCTATTGTGCGAGCAAGGGGGGCGTGGTCCAGCTGACCAAGAGCATGGCGCTGGATTACAGGGCCGCCAACATTCGGGTCAACGCCCTCTGTCCCGCCCTGATCGAGACGGATCTGGGTGACCGGTTCGTCGCGAGCTACAAGGCGGCAGGCATCCCGGCGGAAGAGCTGCTCATGACCATGCAGGGTCGCATGGGCACCGTGGAAGACGTTGCGGGTGCAGCCCTCTTCCTGGCACGCGACGACTCCTCCTTTGTAAACGGGGTAGCCCTGCCGGTCGACGGGGGCGCCTGCGCGGGTTAAGAGGCTGTTGAAAAAGTACCATCTGCGGCGTTCGGCTTCATCCCTCGTCATTCAACGTACAGGAAGTACGCCTCATTCCTCGGGATTTTGCCTGCCTTGCATCTGGAACTTTTTGAACAGCCTCCAA
>JAUWSZ010000519.1 GCA_030609865.1 bacterium
ATTCCGCAGCTGCACGACCCCTTTGACCTCTTCCCCGAAGTCTTCATGAGGAACGCCGATCACGGCTGCGTCGAGCACCTTGGGGTGGATGACCAGTACGTTTTCCGATTCCTGGGGGTAGATGTTCACGCCGCCGGAGATGATCATGTTGCTCTTCCGGTCGGTCAGGTAGAGGTAGCCTTCCTCGTCCACGTACCCCACGTCGTCCAGGGTCGTCCAGCCCTCAGAGGTCCGCGCGCTTGCGGTCTTTTCCGGGTCGTTGTGGTATTCGAACTCATGTCCGCCGGCAAAGTAGATGGTTCCTACGTCCCCGGCCGGCAGCTCGTTTTCCTCGTCATCGAGGATCTTGACCGTCCCGAACATGGCCCGGCCCACGGACCCCTTGTGCGTCAGCCACTCCTCCGAGGTGATTGCACAAAGCCCGTTGCCTTCCGTGCCGCCGTAGTACTCGAACAGGATCGGCCCCCACCAGTCGATCATTTGTTCCTTCACCTGCACGGGTGTGGGGGCCGCGGCGTGGATCGCGATTGTCTGGGAGGAGACGTCGAACTTCTTCCTTTCCTCCTCCGGGAGCTTGAGCATCCGGATGAACATGGTCGGCACCCACTGGCTGTGGGTTGCCTTGTGCCTCTCGATCAGTTCGATAGAGCGAAGGGCGTCGAACTTCTCCATGACGATGACGGTGCCGCCCACATGGAGCGTCGCCGTTACAAAGCGTAGGGGTGCGGCGTGGTAGAGGGGTGCCGGCGACATGTACACCGTCTCTGTATTCAGCCGGTACAGGGCGATCAGTAGTCTGAATGCGTCGAGAAGCTCACCATAGGGCATGGCCTCGAACTTCAAGGCAACCCCCTTGGGGCGACCCGTGGTCCCGGAAGAGTAGAGCATGGCGTTCCCGGCCATCTCGTCGGCGACGGGTCCCTTCGGATAGGAAGCCACCCTGTCCTCGTAGGACTCGTAACCCCCTCGAACGCCGTTGACCATCAGCTTGGTGGTCACGTTGGGTATGCTGTCCACGATCTGGGAGGCTACGTCGCTCTTGTGTTCCGAAGTGAAGAATGCCTTGGCTCCACAGTCGTTCACGATGTACTCGACTTCGGCTGCGGTCAGGTGGGTGCTGATGGCCGTGTACACGAGTCCGGCTCGCTCCGCCGCCTGGCAGATCTCGAGGAATCGGGGGTTGTTCTCCATCAAGAGAGCCATGTGGTCGCCCGTTTTCAGCCCCATGGCTCGCAGCATTTGCGCGCACTGATTCGCCCCCTCTTCGAGTTCCAGGCGGGTGACGACCTAGCCGCTGCCCGCCATGATGACGGCCGGGTTGTCCGGATTCTCCCGAACCCATTTTCGCGGATGTTCAAGTTGCATGACACACTCCACTCACGCCTATTTACAATATTTCTGAAATCCGGCCAGGGTGAAGTCGTTTATATCGACATCTGCGAAGAAGGCCCACAGGTTCCTCGGACTCACATCTTCCACGTAGGTGGAATGCTGTGTGCGGTCATCGACACTCTGCTGACTCGAGACCATCATAAACCGCATTTCCTTGTCCGCGCTCTCTCCTCCCGCCGTAGAGATCATCATTACTTTCCAGTAGCCTCCAGCTCGGTCATGAATTACCTTATAGATCGGGAAATAGGTCTCTGCATCTGCCCATATGTGCTGAACTCCATAATTGTAATAACGATCTTTCGGGTTCATCCTGATCACCCATGCGGGGCGCTTTGCCCACACGAGATTCGTGGGGCACCACGGAGCGCACTGCCACCCTTCTTTCTTGAACCCATACACGATCTCCGTCACATCCGGAGTCGACAGCCATTCGCCGAACTCGTTCTGCACGAGTCGTTCCGGGCCCGAGTTCAGGAAGGGAAAGAGTGCCTCCTTCTGTCCTATTACCTCCCACTCAAAGGCTGATATCTTGCCGTCGTATCCCATGGCATCATCCACGGTACCGTCAGAACCGACAAAGGCGTCCGAGCGGTTCGCCGCGCTCATGCGTCTGACGCGGCGGATAGCAGGCAGATAGCTGAAGTTCATATCCTGGTACGCTCCCCGGTAACGCCACAGCATGACCGCCGTGCCGGCTATATCAAAAGGCTTCCAGACAGATATAATCGTATACCGCTCAATACTGTCCGGGTTTTTCATTTCTTTTGCCGGAGGATATCCATCGAGTGGAATCTGCAGATACTCGCACCCCACCTCTCTCTCATAGCCTCCCCGTCCGACCCATGCAACCTGAAACGGATATCGCAGATTGCCCTGGGAGTAGACATTGTAGTTCTTGTTGTAGAGAACCTTCTGCCCCGCTTTCGGGTCATTCGGGTCGATCTTGGGGAAAGGGATCCCTTCGATGAAGTCAGGCAGCTTTCCGGTCTTGACGTCGATGATTGCGTCTTTCTCGTCCAGATCGTACTTGCCGACGTTGGTCTCGATGGATTTCAAGGCCGCCGGCGGATAGAACTCGGCAGGGTTGTAGCTGAGCTCACCGATACGGAGGACATAATCCCCTCTCTTCACCCAGTCCAGAACCGGCCCTGGGAGGAGCCCCTCAGCCTTCTGCCAGTTCGTCTTGTCGATGACATCCCCTGGTGCGACATCGGCCCAGGCCGAATGCCAAGCGCCGATGCTGAACACGGCAGCTAGCACCAGGGTCTTCAAAGCGGTCGATCTGTTCATCGCTTTCTCCTTCTAATTCAAGAGATACGTAAAGGTAAACGTGATTTGGTCTCGATCCCGGAAGGCACCGAAGTTGGTGAAATTCCCTGCAATAATGCTGTACTGGAGCAGGAACCGGAAGGGCTCACGGATGAAGTTTATCTGGGGTTGAACGAGCCATGCGCCTCGCACGTCATAGGCCAAGGCCAACTGTGGGGTGAGCGTTCCGTTCCGATACGAGGTGGTGAGGATACCGGTGAACACGCTCTCGGTCTCCATGACCCTGGGAAACACGAGTATGTCCGGGTAGAGCGAAACCGGCTGGCTCATGCGATCGTCATAGTCCGGCACCCATTGGCCGAAGTACTGCAGGGACAGGAAGAAGGTATTGGTCTTGTTCAACGTCCGGATCCAGACCTGCTTGTCCATCCCGATCATGTACCTCAGGATGTTCTTCTTGGGGATCTCACCGCTCTGGGGATTCACGGGCAATCCGTTCAGGCCCAGGTCCCGTACGTCGACCCCAAGCAGGGCGGCTGCGATATCCAGCAATGCGGGGGGTAAGGGCAAGGTGGGGCCATACAACGTCCCCAGGTTGACCTCCGGGATGAACACCGGCTCGTCCCAGAACCAGGCCACCTCAGCCCGGACGATGGATTGCGTCTTGGGTTCGAAAAAACTACAGCTTGCACCCGTGATCTGTACGGAGGGAAAGGAACCGTCAAAGGTCAGGGCATCGAGACTTGCCAGCAGGGAGGTGTCCCCGATCCAGAGA
>JAUWSZ010000487.1 GCA_030609865.1 bacterium
CCCGTGCCCGAGGGGTGGTGGGCTAATAGCTAAAAGCTAACGGCTGATTGCCAAGAGGAGACCTTTCCCCTTTCACCTTTCGCCTTGTTCAATTCGCCGATAAGGAGGTTCTCCGAACATCTACGCGAAGAACGTGGTTGTTCCGATGAAAGACTCTAATGACCCGTGCGGGAATGTATGATAAGCTATATAAATTCGGCAGAAACGATGCCGACGCGGAGAAAACCTCCGACGGAGTGACCACCATCTTCTTAAATATACTTTGATAATTATTACTTTAAATAAGTATGTTAGGAGGAACTCTTCATGCAAAGCTTTAGAGTTGCTCTTGCCCAGGTGAACCCAACCGTTGGCGACCTGAAGGGCAATGCCAGGCGGGTGCGCAGCTATATTCAGAAGGCCAAACGGGCAAAGGCTGACCTGGTCGCCTTCCCGGAACTCGTTCTCACAGGCTATCCCCCCGAGGATCTTCTCCTGAAGCCCTCTTTCGCCGACGCGAACCTGAAGGTCCTCAAGCAGATCGTCCCCGAGACGAAAGGCATCACTGCGATCATCGGCTTCATCGACAAGCAGGACGACATATACGACGCGGCCGCCGTGTTGCACGACGGGAAATGGTTGGGCACGTACCACAAACATTACCTGCCCAACTACGGAGTCTTCGACGAGTTCAGGTATTTTCAGAAAGGGGAGCGCATTCTGGTCTGTGTCCATTCCGGGATTCGCCTGGGCCTTTCCATCTGCGAAGACATCTGGCAGCCTACGGGCCCCCTCTCCTTTCAGACCATCCACGGTGACGTAGACCTGGCCATCAACATTTCGGCGTCGCCTTTTTGCCGGGGCAAGCGCAAAGAACGGGAACAGATGCTCTCCACGAGGGCCAGAGACCACACTGTGGCCATGGCATACGTGAACCTCGTAGGGGGCCAGGACGAGCTGATCTTTGACGGAAGCAGCCTCGTCCTGGACGAGAAGGGAAAGATCCTGGCCAAGGGAAAGGCCTTTTGCGAAGACCTCGTTGTTGCAGACTTGAACCTGCGCAATGTCTTTCGTGCACGCCTTCTCGACACGAGGCGGCGACTCGAAAAACGGACATGCTCGGGCGGGGCGGAACGCATAGACGAGATCACGCTGCCCTCGATCCCGAAAGGCAAAGGGAAGCGCCCCCCTCTGGTCCGCCCGAGCATCCCGGACATGAGGGAGATCGAGGAGATCTTCCAGGCCCTCGTGCTGGGAATCCGTGACTACTTCCAGAAGAACGGCTTCGAGAAGGCCCTGGTCGGGCTCAGCGGAGGGATCGATTCCGCTCTGACCGCCGCCCTGGCAACCGAGGCGCTCGGCAGCGGGAACGTCCACGGCGTGTTCATGCCCAGTCGGTTCTCCTCGGAGCAGAGCTTGAAGGACGCGGAGGCTCTCGCAACCAACCTGAAGATCCGTTTTCAGGTCCTTCCGATCGATCCGGTCTACGAGTGTTACCTGAAGACCCTGCAGCCTGTATTCCGGAATCGGTCACCCGACGTCACGGAAGAGAACCTCCAGGCCCGTATCCGGGGAAACTTGTTGATGGCCTTGTCAAACAAGTTCGGCTGGCTCGTCCTCACCACGGGCAACAAGAGCGAGACCTCGGTCGGGTATTGCACCCTCTACGGGGATACCGCGGGCGGGCTCGCGGTCCTGAAAGATGTCCCGAAGATCACGGTCTACGACCTTTCACGCTATGTGAACGAAAAAGAAGGCAGCGAGGGGATCCCTCGATCGATCCTGGAGAAGGAACCTACGGCGGAACTGAGACCGAACCAGCGGGACTCGGACAGCCTCCCCCCGTACGAGCAGCTCGACCCTGTGCTGCACGCCTACGTGGAAGAGGACCTCAGCCTGGAGGAGATCGTTGACCTGGGATACCCGAGGAAGCAGGTTCGGGAAGTGTTGCGCATGGTCGACAGAAACGAGTACAAGCGGCGACAGGCCCCACCGGGCCTGAAGATCACCCCCAAGGCCTTCGGAAGGGATCGACGACTTCCCATCACGAACAAGTACAACTCCTGATGCGAAGGGAGGGGATGATCGATCAGGTGGCGACAGCGCCGCTTTGAACCTGGAGATAGGACTCGAGCAACTGCTTGCTCGACGACTTCAACTCTGAGAACCGGATACCCATCCCGCACACAGAGAGGTTCTTCGTCCGGCCCACACGGAGGGTGTGCACGACGATGCCGTCGGCCGTGATCGGATCGGCCATCTCCGGGAGGCAGAACTCGACTCGGAGCTTCGTGTTCATCGGCAAGGGCTTTGCCGTCTCGATGAAGATCCCCCCCAGGGAGAGATTCCGGATGTAGTCCTGAAAGAATCCGTCGGCCGTCTGGTACTGGATCTGGATCTGGACAGGGACGCGACGCGCCCGCCGCCTCTCGCGACTTGCCTTCGTCATCGTGCATCTCTCCTTTTGTAAAATAGAATGTTAGCAAAGACAGAAAAAAAGTCAAGATTCCGAAGGAGGAGAAAACAAGATGAACCCGCTGGCGCAGCAATTGAACGAACAGATCCAGGAAAACAACCCGCATGTATATGAGATGCTCTCCCCGTTGGGCAGGAGGCTCTTCTTTCCCAAGGGCATCCTGTCACAGAGCGCAGAGGCAAAAGAAAAGGCCTTCCGGTTCAATGCCACGATAGGGATTGCCCTGGAAAAAGGGGAAGCCATGCACCTGGCCTGCATCCAGGACATGATAAAGGGCCTCCGGCCCGATGATGTCTTCCCCTATGCGCCCGCCGCCGGCAAGCCGGCGCTCCGAGACAAGTGGAGAGAAAAGCAACTCGCCGAGAGCCCCTCCCTGCGGGACAAACAGATCGGCAGGCCGATCGCAACCAACGCCCTGACCCACGGCCTCGCGCTCGTGGGGGACCTGTTCGTCGAGGAAGGTGACACGGTTCTGCTGCCGGACAAGTTCTGGGGAAACTACCGCATGATCCTCGAGGTCCGAAAACAGGCCCGAATCGTCACCTATCCGTTTTACGACGCCTCAGGGGGATTCGACGTGCAAGGGCTCGAAAAAGGGATCGAGGAACAGGCAGCAGGGGGAAAGAAGCTCATCGTACTTCTCAACTTCCCGAACAACCCCACAGGGTATTCGATTACCCGTGAGGAGGCCAAAGCGATCTGCCGCGTGCTGATCGAGGCGGCCCGGAAGGGTGCCCGACTCGTCGTCGTCCTCGACGAAGCCTACTACGGCCTGTTCTATGCCGACGACCTGTTTCGTGAGTCGCTTCTCGGCATGCTGGCCAACCAGGACGAACGCCTCCTGGTCGTCAAACTCGACGGAGCCACAAAGGAGGAGTTCGTCTGGGGCTTTCGGGTCGGCTTCCTCACCTTCGGGCTCGGGCCGCGGGGCGACCTGGGGGCCGTGTACGAGGCACTGGAGAAGAAGACGATGGGCGCCATCCGGGGGTCCATCTCGAACAGCCCCCATCTTCCCCAGACGCTGGTCTTGAAGGCGCTCGAGTCGCCGGAATTCCGCAGTCAGCAGGCTGAGAAGTTTGCGTTGCTGGAGGGGCGTGCCCGGAAGGTGATGCAGGTGCTCGAGAACCCGAAGTACGC
>JAUWSZ010000437.1 GCA_030609865.1 bacterium
AATACGTAAGACGTTTCAGTACTGCCAGCAAGAGGGAGGCCTGGGGATGAGAAAGTTCACGCAGAGCCGGCCCAGTCGAACGGAAAAGACCCGAAAGAGGATCATTGCCCACGCGGATCGGGTGTTTCGAGAACGGGGGTTTCGCAAGGTTACCGTCGAGGAGTTGTGCGCCGACCTTGGCATGAGCAAACGTACCTTCTACCGCCACTTCCCTGATCGGGATGCACTGGTCGTGGCCGTGGTGGTTGAAAGAGTCGAGAGTTATGTGCCTGAGATTATCGAGAATTTGACGTCGCCCGGGCCGGTGGACGGAATTCTCAAGAAGCATTTCGACCTGTTGATCCACAACGTTCTTTCGAACGTCTCGACGCAGATGATGGTGGACGTTCAGGTCCTGATGCCCGAACTCTGGGACAGAATCGATCAATTCCGTTCAGGAGCCGTGGGCATCATCACGGAACTCCTGCGCCGGGGGCAGCAGGAAGGCTCGATTCGCCCGGACCTGGACCCGACGGTAGCGGGCAAGCTGATCCAGGGCATCCTGACCAACGTGGCCCATCCGCGCTTCATGGCGGACCAGGGCCTGAGTTTCGACCAGTTCATTACGACCTTTAAAGACCTTTTGTTGGGGGGTGTCCTTGTCCCCAAGAGAGGGTGTCGAAAAACACCTATTTGCCGTCATCCCCGCGAAAGCGGGGATCCCTCAGCACCTGAAGCCAATGGATTCCTGCCTTCGAAGGAATGACGGAAAGGTGGAGATACTCCATTTATCGACACCCTCCAAGATGGAGGAGTAGAGAAATGGGATGGAGATGGAAGAAGCTGCGTTGGAGCCTGCCCGTGTTGATTCTGGTGGGGCTCCTGGGTTCGGGCGCAGAGGCGCAGACAACGGAGCCGCTACAGTGGTCGGTCAGAGAGGCGATCGGGTACGCCCTCGTGCACAGCCCTGACGTGGCGGTCGCTCACAGCAGGATCGCGGAGAAGGAGGAGGCGAAGGGGGAGGTTTTCTCCAACTTCCTCCCGGACCTCTCGATCGATGCGGGCTACCAGTACCTGGACAATATCCCCCGGATCGAGACCGACATCCGGGTGGACAGTCCGGTCCCCGGTGCTCCCCCCATCGCGCTCCAGGATGTACGGGAGATCGGTGCGAACGACAACTGGCGCGCCCGGTTGAGCCTCAACCAGCTGCTCTTCGCATCGGGGAGGGTGTACTACGCTCATCGGGCGGCCGGAAAACAGGTGGAGGCATCCCGCCAGGAGGAAGAGACCGTAAAACTCGGGGTGGCTCGTCAGACGGCGAAAGCCTACCTGTCGGTGCTGATCGCCGGTGCGGTCTCGGACGTTCAGCGTGAGGCCCTGTCCGCGGCCCAGGCGCATCTGGAACAGGTCCGGAACCGCTACGATGCCGGCGTTGTCAACCGGCTCGAACTGTTGCGTGCGCAGATCGAGGTGTCGAATGTGGAGCCGAGGGTCATCGAGGCGGAACAGGGCATCGAGACGGCCTTCATCCTGCTGCGAAGGGCAGCGGGCCTGGGGCGTGAGGTCGAAATCGAACTAAAGGATCCACTCGAGGCCGAGGTCGAGCCCATCGACGAAGAAAAGGAACTCCAGCACGCCCGTGCCATGCGCCCTGAGTTCAAGGTGCTCGAATACAGCCAGTCCGCTACGGAAGACCTGGCCCTCGCCAAGCGGGGGGGCATGCTTCCGATGATGCAGCTGACCAGCACCTTCGGCTACGAAAAGCCTTATTTCGCGATCAATGAGTGGGAGCAGGTCTTCACGGTGGGCGTCGGCATCCAGGTCCCTCTTTTCGACGGGCTGGAGTCGTATCGAGGCATGCGCCGCGCACGTGCCGCTGCCGAGACGATCACCCTGGCCGCCGTGCAAACCCACGCGAACGTCCGGACCGAGGTGAGGGCCGCAGTGTTGGCCCTCCGGGAGGCGGCCGTCCGGATGAAGGCGACGGCCGACAACAAGGACCGGGCGGACGAGATGCTCGAGATCGCCGAACACAGCTACGGAGCGGGAGCTGCCACCAACGTGGAGGTCCTCGACGCCCAACTGGCGGCGACCACGGCACGGCTGGAGCATCTGAAGGCCCTGTACGACTACCGGAACGCGCAGATCCACCTTGCAGCGGCAACCGGGGATCTGACGTCGATCGGGAGGTAAGAAAATGGCGAAACGAATCGTTCCCCTTATGCTGATCCTTGGCCTGGTGGGATACTTCGGACACCGTTTCTGGACGGAAAGGAAGGCGCTCGAGCAGGACGAATCGTTCTACGGAACGGTGGAGGCGGTGGAGGTGCTGGTGAGCGCACAGGTAATGGGCCGGATCACCGGCCTCTTTGCCGAGGAAGGCCGGCGGGTCCAAGAGGGTCGCCTCGTGGTGACGATCGATGACCTGCTCTATCGGGCACAGGTCGAGCAGGCACGCGTGACGGTCGAGTCTGCCAGAAGCCAGTCCGCTGTTGTGAAGGCCAACCTGGATGGGGTTCATATCGTGCTGGCTCGAACCCGGAAGCTGCTCTCCAGAGGATCCGCGACAGAGATGCAGCTGGACGATGTGAAAACGCAGGAGGCGGTCCTGAAGGCACAACAGAAGGTCGTGCGGGCTCAGGTGGTGCAGGCGGAGGCGGCATTGCATGTGGCGGAGACGCAGCTTGCCTACACGCGCGTGAGCGCGCCGGTGAGCGGCACGGTCATCCGTCGGGATGTGGAGCTCGGCGAGACCGTGCTCCCGGGCTCTGCGCTGATGACCCTCGCTGATCTCTCGAGCATGGAGGTCAAGGTCTACGTCCCGGGCCCGATGCTCGGAAAGATACGGCTCGGCCAACGGGTGGATCTGGTCACGGACAGCTACCCGGATCGAAGGTTGAGTGGCTTGGTGGCGACCATCGCGGACGAGGCGGAGTTCACGCCGAAGAACGTGCAGACCCGTGACGAGCGAGTGCGGCTCGTCTATCGGGTCAAGGTACGTGTTCCGAACCCGGACGGGATTCTCAAGACAGGCATGCCCGTGGACGCCTGGTTCGGCGAGGAGTAGTCATGGCACTGCTCGAGGCCCGTGGCCTGTACAAGCGGTTCGGGGATGTTTCCGCCGTGGCCGGGGTCGACCTGGACGTGGAGCCCGGGGAGATCTTCGGCCTGGTCGGCCCGGACGGCGCGGGCAAGACGACCACACTTCGACTGTTGGTGGGGGTGCTCGATGCCGACGAGGGGCATGCCTCCCTGGAGGGCCTTCGTGTAGACCGGGATCCGGACCGGGTCCGCGAGCGGTTGGGCTACATGCCGCAGCAGTACAGCCTGTATGCCGACTTGACCGTCGCAGAGAACCTGAGGTTCTTTGCCGACATGCATTTTGTCTCCAGGGCCGACCGCAAAGCGCGGTTGGCCCGGCTGTACCGGTTTTCGAGGTTGGAGCCCTACGCTCGCCGGCGTGCGGGCCAACTCTCGGGCGGGATGTACAAGAAGCTCGCCCTGTCGTGCAACATGATCCACAGCCCGCGACTCCTGTTGCTTGACGAACCCACCACCGGCGTGGATCCCCTGTCGCGGCGCGAGCTGTGGGAGATTCTCTACGCCTTTGCCGCAGAAGGGGTGGCGATCGTCGTCAGCACGCCGTACATGGACGAGGCCGAGCGATGCCACCGGGTGGGCCTGATGTCCGCAGGCCGGTTCCTCCAGACCGACAGCCCGAAGAAGATCCTGGCATCCTTCCCGGAGTCGATCTTTGAGGTCTTGAGCCCAGAGGCCTCTGCCGCGCGGGCGGTCCTGGAGAAGGAGGACCGCGTGCTGCGCAGCTATCCCTCGGGCCAGGTCCTCAAGGTCGCCTGCAGGTCCGGTGTCGGTGCAGAAGACATCGAACGCTCCCTAGGGCAGGCCGG
>JAUWSZ010000657.1 GCA_030609865.1 bacterium
ATATCCGCCTCTTCGTTTCCGGGTCCGCTCCCCTGACCCCGGAGGTCTTTCACGCATTTCGGGATCGCTTCGGGCACACCGTCCTGGAGCGGTACGGAATGACCGAGGCCGGGATGGCCCTTTCCAACCCCCTGGACGGAGATCGCAAGCCCGGGTCGGTCGGCCTCCCCCTTCCCGGTGTCTCTGTCCGAATCGTGGATCCGGAGACGGGCGAGGATGTTTCCGCCGGAGAGGCGGGTGAGTTGCTCATCCGAAGCGGGAGCGTGTGCAAAGGGTACTGGAGAAGGCCCGAGGCGACGGCGGAGGCCTTCACGGACGACGGATGGCTCCGAAGCGGAGACATGGCTCGACAGGGCGAAGACGGCTACTTCACCCTCGTAGCAAGGCGCAAGGAGATCGTCATTACCGGCGGGTTCAACGTGTACCCGAAAGAGGTGGAGAACGTCCTGGAAAGACATCCGGCCGTACGTGAGGCTGCCGTCTTCGGGGTGGCAGACAGAGACCTGGGCGAGCAGGTCTGCGCAGCGGTCGTCCCGGAAGGAACCGAAACGCCTACCGAAGAAGACCTGATCCGTTTCTGCAAGGCTTCCCTCACGTCGTACAAATGCCCCCGCACGATCCGCTTCATGCACGACCTTCCGCGTAATCCAATGGGCAAAGTGGTGAAGGAGAGGCTGAAGGCTCTGTAAGCTCTTAGCTGTTAGCTATTAGCCCACCGCCCCACTCTTCCGTTCGACGACGAGGACGATTGACAGTCCTGGTGGGGGGTGACGGCTGGGAGCTAATACCTAACGGCTAATACCTAATACCTGCTTTTTACGCGCGGGGGGTGAAATCCATCCCCGGCTTCAAGGCGCCCACGAATTCCACCAGAAGCCGGATGCTGTTCTTCACGTCCTTGAGAGAGATCATTTCCACGGGGGTGTGCATGTACCGGTTCGGCACGCCGACCAGTCCTGCGGCGACACCTGCACGGGTGATCTGAATCACGTTCGCGTCGGTCCCGCTCGCGCGCGCCTCTGCCTTCATCTGATAAGGGATCTTCTTCCTCTCCGCCACTTCCACCAGTAGCCGCCCGACCACGGGGTTGATATTCGGGCCTTTGTGGAGGATCGGCCCGCCACCCAGCTTGATATCGCCCACGATCTTCTTCTCCGCACCCGGCTGGTCTGAGGCAAACCCGACGTCAACGGCAACCCCTACGTGCGGTTCGATCCCGAAGGCGCTGGTTCGGGCGCCACGAAGGCCGATCTCTTCCTGGACCGTGGAAACGGCAGCGACCTCCACGTTCCTGAATCCCTTCCTTTTACTCAGCCGGCCGAGAACCTCGGTAACGATGAAGGCGCCGATCTTGTCGTCAAAGGCCCGACTCACAGCGATGTCCTTCCCAAGCATTGCGAGCCCTTCGGCCACGGTCACCATGTCCCCTGTTGCGACCCGCTTCCCTGCGTCCTTCTTATCCCTCGCCCCGATGTCCACCCAGAGCTCGTGCGCCTTGGGCACCTTCTTTCTCTCTTCCGGGGTCATCAGATGAATCGGTTTCTTGCCGACGACACCGAGAATCCTCTCCTTCTTCGTGTGCACGTATACCCTTCGACCCGGCATCAAGGCGAGGTCGACGCCTCCCACGGGCTGGACGTAGAGAAACCCTTCGTCCGACACGTACTGAACCAGGAAGCCGATCTCGTCGCAGTGTCCGGCCAGCATCACCCGGAAGGGTGCGCCACGGTTGAGCCTCCCGATCACGTTGCCGTGAACGTCGGTCTCCACATCCTCGGTGAAGGCCTCCATACGCTTTCGAACGACTTCCTGTATCTGTGCCTCGAAACCGGAAGGGCTCGGGGCATCGATGAGGTCCTCGAGAAACCTGAGTGCTTCCTTCTCCATTTCACTTGCCCTTGAACTCTGGCTTGCGCTTCTCCATGAATGCCTGGAACGCCTCCATCAGGTCATCGGACGGAAGGATCGCTGCGTTCTTCTGGGCTACATACTCCAATCCGGCTGCCGCCCCGAAGTTCCTCGAGAAGTTCAACGTCTCTTTCACTCCCTGAACGGTGACGGGCGACAGTTGGGCGATCTCGCTCGCCATCTTGAACCCCTCTTCGAGAAGGGCATCCCGGTCCGGATAGACATGCGTCAGGAAACCGATCTGGAGCGCCTGCGAGGCATCGAAGTCCCTTCCCGTGAGCGCAAGCTCCCGCGTCCAGCCCTGCCCGATGATCGCCCCGATTCGCTGCAGGGTGCCCAGGTCCGCCACCATGGCCATTCTCGTCTCCCGGATGCTGAACACCTCGTCCTGCGAGGCCAGGCGAATATCAGAGTCAGTGGCCATGTCGACCCCACCGCCGATACAGTGGCTGTGTATCGCTATGATGACCGGTTTCCGGCAACGGTCGATCACGTTCATCGACTCCTGAAGGCGCATGACCACCCTCTTGAAATCGTGACGACTCTTGGCCGTCGGATCCGTGAACAGGCTGGCCGCCTCGGACAGATCCAGGCCTGCGGTGAAGCTCTTGCCCTCGGCGGAAATCAAGACCGAACGAACGTCGTCATCCTCATCGATTCCCTCGAAAACCTGTACCATTTCCTCGAAGAACTTGAGGCTCATCCTGTTCCTCTTGTCGGGGCGGCACAGGATCAGATGACCCACATAGTCTTTCTTCTCCAGTCGAATGCATTCATACTCTGCCATCGGTTCTCCTCCAAGGCGGGTTTAACCTACAAGCATACAAGGCTGCATCGAGAAATCAAGGCGGGCGGCCTGCTTTGAGAAT
>JAUWSZ010000402.1 GCA_030609865.1 bacterium
AAACCGCCGCTCCGGATCGGAGTCGAATTTCTGTACCGAATACAAACAATTCTGAAATCCGCCGAAAAGCATGCGCGAACGGTACACGTTCCGCAAGCGATGGGCCTCGTCTATGACGGCTACGTCCCATGGAACTCGGCTGATCTCAGGCAACATGGCCGAGGCGAAATGATACGAGCATATAACTACACGGTCTTCTTGCTCAAATGGATTGACCTCACCGTTTTTGATCAGCTGGTTAAAGACCTTCGTGTCAAGAATTACACAGGGCAGGTAGAATTTTTGCTCGAGTTCCTGTTGCCACTGCTTTCGGAGCATGGCCGGGACAATGATCAAAATCTTCCGGCGGCGCTCTGCCCACCGTTGGGCCAGGACGATGCCTGCTTCGATGGTCTTACCAAGCCCGACTTCATCGGCGAAGATAGCGCCGTTGGACAATGGCGAACGAAGCGCGAACAGGGCTGCATCGATCTGATGCGGGTTAAGGTCAACACGGGCGTTGGCAATAGAACGTGAAAGAGATTCGATGTTGCCGCCGGAGCCCCGAAGGCTCAGGGCGTGCGCCCAATACTGGCTGTGATAAGCAGTGCTCATTCCTGCCCTCCAGACAGGTCAAGCTTGCCCTGCCTCAACATCTTGGAGCAAAAATTATCAAACTGCGCCTTGGCCAGCTTCGAGGGACGGGATTTTCCATTTTCCCATCGGTTTACCGTGGCGAAACTGACCCCGAGTTCGCGGGCCAGGTCTTCCTGGCTCAAGGTCAACTGCTTGCGGACCTCTTTCACCAGTGCTCGAAAACCCTGATCGTCTATTGCCATTATTCCCCCTTTTGCCAGCAGCCTGCCTGGCGCGCCAGGCAGGGCGGGGTTCAGCGCCTTTGATTACGGATGGGATATTATAACATATGCCACATCACATGCAAACGAATTTCCGGTAATTCGGCTTGGGGCTTCGCTTTCAGCTACGCCCTCGCAAGTGGCTTGCCAAGGCGAAGTTTCTCAAACCGCTTACGGACGGGCTGACCCACCGTTGACCCACATCGCCCGGCGGCGTACCCCCCCTGCCTCTTACTTCTTCCTTCCATTCAACTTCCCTTTGCACTGAACCTGTGCTATTTCTGAAAACGACCCGCTAGAGTCCATTTGACTTTTGATGCGGGGGAAAACGACAGGCTTGAACCTTGAAGACCATTCTCAAACAAGCAGAGCTCGCGTTGCCCGGTGTTGTCCTGGGTTCCGTCGGAGATTTGCGCCGGGCGACTTCGGGGGAGGGAGAGACGGAGCCCAAGCAAATCGGAGAGGGGACCCAGGATAGCACCGAATGGGAAGACTCTCCTTAAACGTAGCAATCTTTCCAAGTCACCCCACTACCACGGGTTCAGGAGATGCATCGATATCGTCTAGGGGTCGACACGGGCGGGACGTTCACGGATCTGTGCGTGTTCGAGGAGTCCTCAGGGGATGTGGTCATCACCAAGGTCCCCTCCACCCCCTCCAATCCCTCCCTTGCCGTCGTGAACGGCATCCGCAAGCTGATCGACCAACAAGGCATCCTTGCTGAAGAGCTCTGCTTCCTCATCCACGGAACAACGGTCGCAACCAACGCCCTCCTGGAACACAAGGGCGCCAGAACCGCACTTCTGACCACCGAGGGCTTCGAGGACGTACTGCACATCGGACGGCAGAACAGGCCGAGGCTCTACGATTTCCGGGCCACCAGGCCGGCCCCGATCGTACCCCGTAACCTGCGCTTCGGCGTCCCGGAAAGGGTCCTGCACACCGGCGAAGTGCTCCGGCCCCTTGACGAGGGAAAGACCCGGCAGATCGTCGAGCGGATCCGAGAGCAGGGGATCAAGTCCATCGCGGTCTCGCTGCTGCACTCCTATGCCAACCCGGTCCACGAACGAAGGGTCACAGCGATAGTCTCCGAGGTGCTTCCCGAGGCACACGTGACCGTCTCCGCCGAAGTGCTCCCCGAGTTCCGGGAATACGAGAGAACGAGCACCGTGTGCATCAATGCCTATGTCATGCCCAAGGTCAACGACTATGTGGCAGACCTGGAGCGGCAGATGAAGGACATGGGCATCGCCTCGGACCTTTACATCATGCAATCGAACGGCGGGGTTATCACGGCTCGAACGGCCCGCCGCATAAGTGCCCGAACCGTGCTCTCCGGCCCTGCAGGGGGGGCGTTGACCGGGGTCTTCATCTCCCGGACCATCGAGCGTCCGAACGTCATCACGATCGACATGGGGGGCACGAGTTCGGACATCTGCCTGATCGAGGACGGGACGCCGCGGCTGACGACCGAGAGCGAAATCGGAGGCTATCCGATCAAGCTGCCCATGATCGACATCAACACGATCGGAGCAGGCGGGGGAAGCATCGCTCGCGTGGATGCGGGAGGCGCTCTTCGAGTGGGACCGGAAAGCGCCGGCGCGGACCCGGGCCCGGTCTGCTACGGGCGCGGGGGCACGGAGCCCACCGTGACCGATGCGAACCTCGTCCTGGGCAGACTCAGCCCGTCCGGGCTTCTCGGAGGAGAGATGCCGCTCGACCTGGACGAGGCAGCCCGGGTCTTGGAGGAGAGGATTGCCCGTCCCCTGGGCATCGGCCTGTACGAGGCGGCGGAGGGCATCATCTCGGTGGTCGATGCGAACATGATCCGGGGAATCCGAAGGGTTTCCGTGGAGCGAGGCTACGACCCGCGTGAGTTCATTCTCGTCCCCTTTGGGGGAGCCGGCCCGATGCACGGGGTGGAGCTTGCCCAGGCACTGAACATGAAAGAGATCGTCGTTCCTTCCCATCCGGGGATTTCCTCCGCCGTTGGCATGCTCTCCGCGGACGTGAGACACGACTATGTGCAGACCCACATCGCGGTGTCCCGGGACACGGACGTGAACCGGATCCGAGCGGTCTTTGAGGACATGGAGGCACAAGGCACTGAGCAGCTCGGCCGGGAGGGATTCTCCGGCCCGTCCGTGGTGCTGATCCGTTCGGCCGACATGCGGTACATCCGCCAGTCGTACGAATTGTCCGTTCCTGTGAAGGAAGGCGCACTGTCAGGGCAGGATCTGGCGGCGATTACGGAAGACTTCCACAGACTGCACGAGAAGGCCTACGGATACGCCCGCAACACGGAGGCGGTCGAATTCGTCAACCTGAGAGTGGTTGTCCTCGGAAGGCTTCCGGAATTTCGAGCCAAGAAGAGGGCAGCCCGGGCACAGAGGGCCCCGGAGCCCATCGGCGAAAGGGAGGTCACCTTCGCGGGCCAACCCATGAGGACCCCGGTCTACTTGCGGGATTCGCTCCCCGAGGGGATGGAGACCCCGGGACCGGCAATCGTCGAACAGATGGATTCCACGATCGTGGTCCTCCCCGACTACCGGGCCGTAGCGGACCGGTACGGCAACCTGATCATACGAGGCAAGGTATGAAGCAGCGGACAGACCCGATCACGCTGGAGGTGATGCGAAACGGCTTCCAGTCCGTTGCCGAAGAGATGGGAGCAGCGCTGATCCGGGCAGCCCTGTCGACGAACATCAAGGACCGGCGGGACTGCTCCACCGCCATTTACACGGCCCGCGGGGACCTCGTGGCGCAGGCCGAGCACATCCCCCTCCATCTCGGACTGATGGTATCGGTCGTCAAGAAGACCCTGGAGCGCTTCCCGGTCGAACAGCTCGAACCGGGGGATGCGGTCATCACGAACGACCCCTACATCAGCGGTTCTCATCTGCCGGACATCTGCATGATCACGCCCCTCTTCGCGGAGGGCCGGTGCCTGGCCCTCCTGGCCAACCTCGCACACCACGTAGACGTGGGAGGCATGACGCCCGGAAGCATGCCCACCCTATCCACAGAGATCTTCCAGGAAGGCCTTCGCATTCCCCCGATCAAGCTGAGAAAGCGGGGACAGGTGGACGACCAGATCATGGCCCTGATCGCTCACAACGTCCGGACGAGGTACGAGACTTACGGGGATTTCCAGGCCCAGATGGTTGCGAACAACGTGGGCGAGCGAAGGCTCGGTGAGATCGTCTCCAAACACGGGCCGGAAAAGACGCGCTTCTACATGGAGGAGATCATCAATTATGCGGAGCGGCGGATGCGCAGCCGCATTCGCGAGCTGC
>JAUWSZ010000605.1 GCA_030609865.1 bacterium
GACGAGTGGGTGATCAACGGGCAGAAGGCTGCCTGGGTTTCGTGCGCGCCAACGGCGAGTCATTGTATGCTCAACGTCCATATCGACCCGTCCATGGGTTTGGCCGGAGGGGGTGTCTGCATGCTTCCACTGAACATCACCGGCATCACCCGAGGAAAGCCTCTGCAAAAGGTCGGTCAGCGGGATCTGCCCCAGGGAGAGCTCTTCTTCGACAACGTAAGGATCCCGAAGCGATGGATGTTCGTAGGGCCCGAGGAATACGGGGACTGGGTGGTCGGAAATCTGGGATTCGGTAACACGGGCATGAGCGTCATCGCCTTGGGACTTGCGCGGGCAGCCTTTGACGAGACCCTTGCGTACGCGAAAGAAAGGGTCCAGGGGGGAAAGCCCCTGATCGAACACTACGCCATGAAGGTTCGCATCCACCGGATGTTTGCTCAGGTGGAGGCGATCCGGGCGATGAGCCGTGCGATCTGTGAATTGAACGCACGTGTATATCCGCCGCTGGCCGAGTATGCCTACGCAGCCAAGACGTTTTGCACGGAGACGGCCAGGGAGGTGGTCGACGAGGGTGTTCAAATCCATGGGGCGAACGGGCTCACGAAAGAATACCTCATCGAGAAACTCTGGCGGGACTCCAGGGGCCTAACGATCGAAGACGGTGAGAACACCGTAGTCAACCGATTGGGGGGTCATATCCTGAAGGACACCTACCCTAGGACGAGCGTTCCCCTGATCGCGTAGCAGCGGCACCCCTCGAATTCCTTCTCAACTCTGCGGAGTAGGTCATCATGGGGAACGTCTGAGACAAATGGCGGACAGTGCGAGGAAGTGAACACGCCCTCGAAAGGCCCTTCAGCTTTTGCGCCTGTGTGCGGGCAATGAAAAAATACGAAAAACTCTTCGCATTGAAAGATGTTGCCAAAATTCTGGATTGCACCCCAGATGAAGTGATTGCGCTGGCTCGTGCGGGAAAAATCAGAGCCACCAAACACGGGAAGTACTGGAAATTCTGGCATAAAGATGTAATGGCTTACAAGGAGCGAATAGACAAAGAGGGCTGACCGCAAGATGCTGCCGCCCACGGCAGTCGGCGGAATGGGCCTGAATCCCGTTCAGGTGAACATGGTGATGGAAAAGCTGGGCTGGGGCAGCTTCGGTCTGGCCGTCTGGATCGGTTCCGGGGTGTCAATATATCTTCTAAAGACCGATACAAATTCTTCTTGACATTGAGATAAACATAGTTGGTCAAACTCCAGAAAGCGTGAAAACCTAATATTTCTATCCGACATTTCACTTACACACGCAGACAGAACCGGGGGATTCTTAGTCGGGCGCGTGCGCGAAAGCGGGCGGGGAATGAGAGGGAGCTTCTGTGCCACCCTCACTCCCCGACTTCGCGGGGACAGGCTTCGCAGAAATGACAGCTGGTGTGGCCAATGGATTCCCGCCTGCGCGGGAATAACGGCTTGGTTACGTATACTCGTCGCGCAAGACTCGTTTCAGGATCTTGCCGGTCGGTGTCCGCGGAATGGCATCGGTGAAGACCACCCTCTTGGGTATTCTGAATTTCCCGATCCTCCCCTGACACCACTCGAGGAGTTCCGCCTCGGTCAGTTCCTCGCCCTCCTTGACCGCCACGACCGCCATGACCGCTTCGCCCCACTTCTCGTGCGGGTATCCGATGACACCCACATCCAGGATCTTGGGGTTGTGGCGCAGGGAGTCCTCGATCTCCGCGGGGTAGATGTTCTCGCCTCCGGAGATGATCAGGTCCTTTTTCCGGTCCATGATGTACAGGAACCCGTCTTCGTCCATCCTTCCCACGTCACCCGTATAAAGCCATCCGCCTTTGAGCGCTGCCTCCGTGTCCTCGGGCCGGTTCCAGTAGCCTTTCATCATGTTTGGTGAACGCAACAAGACTTCACCCTTCACCTCGGGCTCAACATCCCGGCCGTTGTCGTCCACCACACGCACCTCGGTGTGGAAAAAGGGCTTGCCGCAGGAGCCGACCTTGGCGATTGCATTATCAGCATCGAGGACCGTGGCCGTGTTGCATTCTGTCAGGCCGTACAGCTGGCGAACCTTGATCCCCGCCTCTGCTTACTCCTCGATCAAAGCCACGGGAACGGGGGCTGCGTACACGAGGATGACCTTTACCGAACTCCAGTCGTATTTCTCGAAGTCGGGCACAAGTTTCAGAAAGTCCAGGAGTTGCGGCACGGAACCGAACCCGTTGACCTTCTCTTCCTGGATCAACTCGAGAAAACGCTTCGGGTCCAGGGTCCTGAGCAGGACCGCCTTCCCACCCCCGTGGACGAGCCACGGTGGACCCGCCAGGGCCCCGATGTGAAACAGGGGCAGAGCGATCATGGTCGTTTCGCCTACGTCCATACCCAGAGTGGACATCAGGTTCACAGAGTTCCAGAAATAGTAGGTGTGCGTGAGCATCGCACCCTTGGGCCGCCCCGTCGTCCCCGACGTGTAGAGAATGGTCAGGGTATCGTCGTCTCCCCCGTCCTCCTCCGGTTCCTCGTCCGACGCCTCCCCGATCACAGACTCGTACGACTTGGCCCACTCCGGTGGGTCATCGAAGATGGCGATCAGGTCCTTTGCAGGGATGTCGTTCCGGATCGAGTCAACTGTCTCGGCGAACTCCTTTCCAAAAACAAGGACCTTTGCCTCGCAGTCCGACAGGACGTACTCGATTTCCGGTCCGGCCAGGCGGTGGTTGATCGGAACCAGGATCGCACCGATCTTGCCCAGCCCGAAGTACATGTCATAGTACTCCGGTTCGTTCAGCGCGAGCAAACCGACCCGATCCCCGTATGTCACGCCCAGGGCCTTCATCGTATTCGCGAGTCGATTTGCCCGATCGTTCAGCTGCTTGTAGGTGCGCCGCACATCCTCGCAAACCAGGCCTTCTCTCTCCGGGGTCATGAAAGCCCGTTTGGTCAGAAGTCCTCCGATGTTGATCCGCATGGCCCTTCCCTCCTTAAGAGGCTGTCGAGAAACGGCCACCTGC
>JAUWSZ010000692.1 GCA_030609865.1 bacterium
GGCCGGTATGCGGATCGATCCTCCCCCGTCGTTTCCGTGCCCTATGGATGCCAGCCCCGCGGCCACGGCGGCGGCGCTGCCGCCGCTCGACCCTCCCGGGGTACGATCAAGTCGCCAGGGGTTACGCGTGGCCCCAAAGAGAGGGTTGTCCGTCGCCCCCTTAAAGCCGAACTCCGGGGCGTTGGTCTTCCCGAGAATCACGGCGCCCGCATCACGGAGGCGCTTCACGTAGATGGCGTCTTCCGGTGCAACGAGATCGGCAAACAGTTTGCACCCCATCGTCTGGGGCATCCCGGCAACTGCGTCCAGGTCCTTTATGCAGACCGGGATTCCGTGGAGCGGGCCTGAGGGTCTGCTTTGAGAGAGCGCCCGATCGAGTGCGTCGGCCTGCTTCCGTGCACCCTCTGCGTCCAGGTAGGTGTAGGCATTGAGCTTTGGATTAAGGAGATCAATCCGGTCGAGAAAGGCATCCACGACTTCTCGTGCAGATATCTCCTTCTTCACGATCCTCTCGTGCAGCGAATGTGCGGGTTCGTAGCACAGGTCTTCCGCGTTCATGGGGACTCCTTTCGTGGATGGTTCGGTCCGGTACTGTTACACGAGCTAGAGGCTGTCATTCGGCACATTGTTGTTCGTTCTTTCTGTCGCTCCGCTCCCGCAAATGTCTGTGGCTGGGGTCGCTGGCGCTCCTCGCAATGTCCGTACGAAGCGAATGTTGCGAGCCGAAGGCGTGGCAATCTCCCAGCTCAACGGGACGCTGGATCCCCGCGTCGTTGGCGCTCCTCGCAAGGTCCGCTCCTTTTGTCACTTCTCCTCGAGTTTTCGCAGCAGGAGCACGTAACCCTGGTGGAGCCTCTCTTCAACATCTTCCTTGCCGCCACGATCGTAGTCCCGGAACAGGTCCATCGGGACCTCGACCTTTGTCTGGTGTTCGGCGAGGCTGAGGATGAAATCCACGGTGAAGTTGGACATGTTCTTCCGGTATTCCTTGAGCTGCACGTGGGGATTCAGCTTCCGGAGGGCGTGTGTGACCTCGTCAATGTGATACAGATCGTTGTCCATGGCCTTGCTATCCCTACTACACATATTCCCTCACCCTCTCGAGAGGGAGAGGGTGAGGGTGTGACAGAAGCCCCCCTCATCCTGACCTTCTCCCCGGAGGGGAGAAGGAATTCCCGGTGCCCGAGGCATTGCCGCGTCGCCTGCGGCTCCTCGCAATGTCCGTACGAAGCGAATGTTGCGAGCCGAAGGCGTGGCAATCTCCCGGCTCAGTGGGCCAGTGGATTCCTGCCTCCGCAGACGGCCGGCTGGGGCGTACTGGAGTCCCGCGGGCGCGGAGCGGGGCCCTTTCCCTTTGACCTTTCACCTTTGACCTTTGCCCTTTGGTCCCCTTGACCCCCGACCCCTGATCCCCGACCCCTGTCTTTTACCTTTGACCTTTTCCCTTTGACCTATCTCCTCTTCCCTTTGACCTTTAACCTTTCTTTCCTCAGCCATTTCAAGACCTGCTTCATGTCGTCGGGCAAGGGCGCGTTCAGTTCGAGACGCGCTCCTCCGTCCGGGTCCTCGAACCCGAGGAACGATGCATGAAGCATCTGCCTGGGGATCGCACGGAAGAGATGCTCCGCACACTTCTCGGGTCCGTAGACGATATCCCCGAGGACGGGATGCCCCAGTTGCGCAAGATGTACCCTTATCTGATGCGTGCGCCCGGTCAAAGGTCTTGCCTCGAGGAGTGTGCACCTGGAGAAGGTCTGGAGCACCTCGAATTCTGTTTCCCCTTTGGGCCCCTGCCCGCCTTTTCCGGCGGTTGCGGGCTCCCGTTTGGCGCGAGGATCTTTCGATCCGGAGGCAGGCCTCCTGGCCCGAACCACGGACACCTGGCGGAATCGCTCCTGCGCCAGCCTCCCCCTTGCCAGGGCAAGGTACCGTTTCTCCACGGCCTTCTGCCTGAACTGCCTTTCCAGGGCGGAGGCGCTCTTCTCGTCTCTTGCCACGAGCAGCAGGCCGCTGGTGTCCCGGTCGAGGCGGTGCACGAGCACGAGCTTGTCTCTCCGCGGCCTCCACCGACCCGTCTTCTTGAGAAGTCCCTCGAGCTGGGGGAGAACCGTGTCTTCCGTCACCCCTTGGGTGCCGTAGACGAGTAGACCCGGAGGCTTGTTCACGGCGACCAGGGCCTTTCCCTCCCAGAGGATATTCCCTTCCAGGAGTCGGATGCGCTTCAAGCCTTCATGCGGGTATACCTCTACCCCTTCCCCTTCTTGAACCGGGGCAGAGGCCTTGGTGATTCGCTGGTTGTTCACGAAGACCCGGCCCCGGTCGATGAGGTCCTTTGCGGCTCGGACGCTCAGGCCTTCCAGCTGGTTAGCCACGCACCGGGACAGACGAAGCCCGCTGGTGGAGCGGTCTACCCGGAAGCGAACGGACCGGGCGCCGAAGATGTGCTCTTCCCGCATGGGTTTTTCTTTCCCTCGAGTCTTGTCGAGACTGTCCCATCCTGCCAAGCCTGATGTCAAATGGGGCAGCCGATGTAAAGGATGCGGTTTTATGTGGGATTGGGCCTCTGTGCTCGGAGATTGCCGCGTCGCCTGCGGCTCCTCGCAATGTCCGTACGGGCCGGTGGCGGGGCCTGATCCC